>NZ_JADQBD010000019.1:0-46482 GCF_017808115.1 Chryseobacterium sp. RR2-3-20
TAAGTATTCAGGCAATAATAACTTGAGTAGGTCTTCTGTTTTCATCCTCTACAAAAATATCAATTTTTAATATTACTCCCCAACTTCTGAAACTGATCCCACAAAAGATATTCTTAAACGTATTCATTAAACATTGAAAAGTAATTGGAAATTTATCTGTTGACAGATTAAATTCATTTATTTGAATATCAGTTTCATACTAATATCAAATTAGATTGCTTCAAATTTGGTCACGAATATTTTTAAAACTAATTTTGCATGAATCTAAAATAAAGTAAAAATATGTCAACTTACGTAGTTGTAGGTCTTCAGTATGGAGATGAAGGAAAAGGTAAAATAACAGACGTTTTATCCGCAAAATCAGATTATGTAGTACGTTTTCAGGGAGGTGATAATGCCGGTCACACTGTTTATGTAGGAGATGAAAAGTTTGTTTTGCACCTTCTGCCATCTGGAGTGCTTCAGTGTAAAGGTAAATGTATTATTGCTAACGGTGTAGTAGTGAATCCGAAAGCTTTCATGAAAGAAGTTAGCCAGATTGAAAGTAAAGGTCTTAAGACAGATCATATTTTCATCAGCAGAAGAGCGCATGTTATTATGCCATATCATATTCTTTTGGATACGTATCGTGAAGAAGAATTTGGAGGTACACAAATTGGAACTACCAAAAAGGGGATAGGACCTTGCTATGAAGATAAAATTGCAAGAGTTGGTATTAGAATGGTCGACTTACTTAATCCTGAAATTCTTCGTGAGAAAATCGAGAAAAATCTTAAGGTAAAAAATTCTCTTTTCGAAAAATATTATAACAAACCAACATTGGATGTTGAAGAAATTTATAATGAATTTTTAGAAATTGGAAAACAGCTTCAGGATAGAATTGTTGATACAGAATTGGAACTTAATGAGGCTATCCAGGAAGGTAAAAATGTTCTTTTTGAAGGTGCACAAGCTTTAATGCTAGATATAGATTTTGGAACTTACCCTTATGTAACATCTTCTTCCCCTTCAACTGGCGGTGTTTGTACAGGAGCAGGAGTTCCGCCAACATCACTTCAAAACCTAATTGGTGTTGCAAAAGCATACTGCACAAGAGTAGGAAACGGTCCTTTTCCTACAGAATTAGATAATGAACTTGGAGAAAAAATCAGACAGATAGGGCACGAATTTGGAGCTACTACAGGAAGGCCTCGTAGAACTGGCTGGCTAGATTTGGTTTCTTTAAAACATGCTTGTATGATTAATGGGATTAATAATCTTGTTATCACAAAACTAGATGTTCTTACAGGAATTGATTCTATAAAAATCGCTACGAAATATAAAACAGAAGATGGTAAAATTATTGACTATTTTACATCTTCTACTACAAAATTGTACGATTACGAAGCAATTTATGAAGATTTACCAGGCTGGACTGAAGATATTACCACAGCCAGAAGTTATGATGAACTTCCTGCCAATGCACAAAAGTATATAGAATTTATCGAGCAATATTTAGGGATTAATGTATACCTTGTTTCTGTAGGTCCTGAAAGAAGCCAGAATATCATCAGAAAAGAATTATTTTAATAATAATTTTATCAAAATATCACAAAAGACTGTCGTAAGGATAGTCTTTTTTTTTGTTTGAAGCTTTTCCCGCTTTCGCTACTCGCTTTTTTTACAACCCGACGATTTCCATCGCCGAGTTATAAAAAAGAGCTTAAACATACCGCTCAATCGGGGCTAGGGATTTGTATGTCAATATATTTTTATACATCAGATTTAATTTTTTGTTAGTTGTAGAATAGTTAATTTTTCATTTTATTAGTATTATTATTGAATTGATTTATAAATATCATAAAATTGGCAAATATTTTGATGTTAGTTTATTTAATGAGGATAATTGATTGAAAACTGATAATTATTCTTGCTTAATCTATTAATTGTTAATGTGATGAAAAACCTAGAACAAAATCAAGAGTTTCGACTGAATGAAATTTTATTTCAAAACCGTAATAAAGCGTATGGTGCGTATGTTTTGAGAAACGAATCTGACCGAATTTTAACAAAATCACTCGTTATTGGTGTTAGTTTGTTAGCAGCTTTTGCAATTACTCCAATAGTAATTAATGCTTTTAAAACTGTGGAAGTAACTGAGCCAACTTTCGTTTTACCACCACCAATTGATATTTCGGATGTACCTGAAGATCCACCGGCAGTAACTCCAAATCAAACGGCTCCACAACCTCCAAAGAGCGTGATGCAATACAATAGTCAGGTTCCAACTCCCGAAAAAGATGCGAATGAAAGTGATATTGTTACTGAGATTCCACCAAAAGCAGTTGCTGGTTTTAAAAATGATTTCGTTTCGCCTCCCGCAGAGCCTAATGTACATATAGTTTTACCTGCAAATTCAGGATCTGGAACAGTTGTTCTTCCAAAAACTGTTATAGCGGAAGATGGATCTGGTGATGATGCAGTGGATAATCCAGGGATTCTAGCGGTAAGTGCAGATTTTGTAGGTGGAATTGATTCTTTTAGAAATAAAGTACTCAACAAGTTTGATGTTTCTTCTTTTACAGAAGAAGGAAGTATGACTACAGTGGTTACATTTGTTGTTGAGAAAGATGGTACAATTTCAAATATTAAAACAAATGGAAAAGATGCAGGATTTAATGCTGAAGCAGTGAGAACTATTAAGACAGTAAAAGGAAAATGGCTTCCAGGAAAAAATAAAAAAGGAGAGTCTGTGAGAAGTTTGTTTAAATTCCCGATTTCTATGAAGTTTGATAATTAAGAGTAATAAAACTTTATATATAGTTATCCACAAAGATTTTTTTTTGTGGATAATTTTTTTATTGTGTAATATTCTTATTAACAACAATTTAACTCAATTTTGGTTTTAGGGATTCTTTAATAGCGAAGAAAAAAGTGTATTTTTGAGCATTAAAGTTTGAGCAATGGCAAAAATTATAGGTATCGCTAATCAGAAAGGTGGAGTGGGAAAGACTACAACTGCCGTAAATTTAGCAGCAGCATTGGGTGTATTAGAAAAGAAAATTCTTATTATTGATGCCGATCCACAGGCAAATGCTACTTCTGGTTTGGGTGTGGAAGAAGTACAGTATTCTACCTATAATCTTTTAGAGCATAGTGTAGATACCAGAAGCTGTATCCAAAAAACAGCAACTCCCAATTTGGATATTGTTCCTTCTCATATCGATTTGGTTGCAGCAGAAATAGAATTGGTAGATAAGGAAAACCGAGAGTATATGCTGAAAGAAGCATTGAAAGATGTACGAGAAGATTATGATTTCATCATTATCGACTGTGCACCGAGTTTAGGTTTAATTACTGTAAATGCTTTAACAGCTGCAGATTCTGTTATTATTCCAATTCAGTGCGAATATTTTGCATTGGAGGGTCTTGGCAAACTTTTAAATACCATTAAAAACGTACAGAAAATTCATAATAAAGATCTTGATATAGAAGGGTTGCTTCTTACGATGTATGACAGTCGTCTGCGTCTTTCTAATCAGGTTGTGGAAGAAGTTAATTCTCACTTCCCTGAGATGGTTTTCGAAACTATTATCAGCAGAAATGTAAGATTAAGTGAAGCACCAAGTTTCGGAGAAAGTATTCTGAATTATGATGCTGAAAGTAAAGGAGCTATTCAATACATTCAGCTTGCAGAAGAAGTGTTGCTGAAAAATGAGAAATTAGTAAATAATTAAGATTTACTTCAACTAAAATTTATCTGATTACAACAAATTATCAATATAAAAAAAGCAAGATGCATTAGCTGACTGCCATTTTACAATATGAAAGACAAAAAAAGAGCAATGGGGCGTGGTTTAGGAGCTATTCTGAGTGCAGAATCTAAAGCTACCGTAAACACAGCAACCGATGAAGGAGCAGATAAATTCGTAGGAAATATTATGGAGGTTCCTATTGAAGACATTTATCCTAATCCCACACAGCCCAGAACTTATTTTGATGAAAAAGCATTAAATGAACTCGCTCAGTCCATAAAAAATTTAGGAGTAATTCAGCCAATTACACTTAGAAAAGACGGAGAGAAATTTGAAATTATTTCTGGAGAAAGAAGATTCCGAGCCAGTAAAATAGCTGGTTTGTCTTCTGTGCCTGCTTATATCAGGCTGGTAAATGATCAGGAGCTTCTAGAAATGGCGTTGGTAGAAAATATTCAGCGTGAAGATCTTGATGCTATCGAAATTGCTTTAACCTATCATAGACTTTTAGAAGAAATAGGTCTTACACAGGAAAATTTAAGCCAAAGGGTTGGAAAAGACAGAAGTACTATTACCAATTCGATAAGACTTTTAAGATTGAGTCCGGATATTCAGAACGCTATTCGAAGCGGAGAGATTTCTGCCGGTCATGGAAGAGCAATCATCAGTCTGGAAAATGAAGAGCATCAAAAAACTCTTTTTGAAATGATCATTAAAGAGAAACTGAATGTTCGCCAATCTGAACAAGCAGCTACCGCATTAAAAAATCCTAAATCTCCGGCAGCAAAAAGAGCCAAAGCCGAACTGTCTAATAATTATAAGAGAGCACAAAAAACAATTGCAGATATTCTGGATGTAAAAGTAGAAATTAAGACTACTGGAACGGGGAAAAAAGGTAAAATCGTTTTAGATTTTAAGAATGAAGATGAACTGGAATATATTTTATCTCATATTAAATAAATGCAAAAAATACTTGTCACTATCTTTGTTTTTATAGCTGGGTTGTTTTTTTCACAGATCAATCCCAGAGATAGCATAAGATTAGACCATTATGCAAAAGACAGTATTCCTGCTGCAAAACCGCAAGCTCCTGCTAAAGTTATTCAGGAGATAGAGAGAGTGAATGCTCCTGCGAAAAAAGTGGTTACTAAACTGAATCCTACCAAAGCAGGATTGTATTCTGCAGTACTTCCAGGATTAGGACAGGCTTATAATAAAAAATACTGGAAAATTCCAATCGTTTGGGGTGCAGTAGGAACGGGTGTAGGAATTGCAATCTGGAACCAGAAAAAATATAAGGAGTACAGAGAATATTATATTGCTAAACTGAACGGTACGCCCAACGAATTTTTAACTCAGGTTCCTTATTTAGATGCTGTAGCCTTGGGAAATGCTCAGGATAGAGCCAAAAGACAGCGGGATTATGCAATTGCAATTTCAGGACTTATTTATATTTTGAATATTGTTGATGCAGTTGTAGACGCTCATTTATATGAAGGAAGAAAAGATCCGGATCTTAGTTTGGCACCTGCAGTTATTTACGATGATTATAATTTCAATCCTCCCAAAACAGGTTTGGCTTTAACGTATAGATTTTAAATAAACTTTAGATTTAATAATGAAAATAGCATTAGTCGGATATGGCAGAATGGGCAAGATTATAGAAGAAATTGCCTTGAAAAGAGGACACGAAATTGTTGCTAAACTTAAAGAAACTCCGACCCATGAAAATCTTAATCATCCCGATGTGGTTATTGAGTTTTCTTTGCCTGAAGTAGCATTTAATAACATTAAAGTCTGTTTAGAAAATAAAATCCCTGTTATTTGCGGAACAACCGGCTGGTTGGAAAAAAAGCCTGAAATTGAAAGAATTGCTTTAGAAAACGGAACTGCATTTTTATATGGTTCAAATTTCAGTTTGGGGGTGAATTTATTTTTTGCGTTGAACGAAAAGTTGGCGGGACTGATGAAAAACGTTAATCAGTATACCTGTCAATTAGAAGAAATTCATCACATTCATAAACTGGATGCACCGAGCGGAACAGCAATCTCTTTGGCTGAAGGAATTATAAAAAATTCAAATACCTACGATGCGTGGAAGTTGGAAGAAACTTTAGGCAATCAGTTGGGTATTTTTGCAGTAAGAGAAGATGAAGTTCCGGGAACGCATTCTGTTTTTTATAAAAGTGAAGTAGACGAAATCGAAATAAAACACACCGCATTCAATAGAAATGGTTTTGCATTGGGAGCTGTTGTTGCAGCGGAATGGATAAAAGACAAAAAAGGAAATTTTACGATGAAAGATGTTTTGGGACTTTAGTTTTGTAACAAAATTCTTACATTGCAAACTAATTGGTAGTAAAAGATCTGGAATATAAATTTATTCGCGAGATACAAAGCTTATTACTTATATTATATATTAGGTACAAAATTTATGAATTATTTTTTAACGTATACAGTTTATGTCCTCATTTTATCACTTTTAATGGGGATTTCTACATGGAAGCTGTTTAAGAAACTAGGGTACAGTCCACTTTTCGCATTTATACCTTTTTACAACTATTTCATTATACTTAAAGAGACAAAACACCCGAAATGGTGGGCGATTTTATCTTATTTGCCGATTGTAGGACCTATCATGATGAGTGTTTTTCATTTGTATCTCATGAAGAAGTTCGGAAAAACGCTCTTCAAAGATCAGTTGCTTACGGTTATTTTACCATTTATATATATGGCGACCGTCAACTATTCCAAAGATGTGGAAATAGAAGACGAAAATGAACTTTATCTAACTCAAGAAGAAAAAGAAGCAAAGAAGAAAGATTCTTTTGTGGGATCTATCACGTTTGCCGTGGTTTTCGCTACGATTATTCATACATTCATTACTCAGCCTTTCGGGATTCCTACAGGTTCAATGGAGCGTACTCTTCTTGTGGGTGATTTCCTTTTTGTAAATAAATGGAGCTATGGATACAGACTTCCAATGCGTCCTGTGGCAATTCCATTCCTACAAGGAACAATTTATGATTTTCAAAAAGATGGAAATCCTAAAAATGACGGAAAATCTTATGTAGAAGCAGTAAAATTACCTTACGAAAGAATATTTCAGTTCAGCAAACCTCAGAAAAATGATATTGTAGTATTCAATTATCCTAGAGATTCTGTGCATGCTTCTTTAGACAGAGCAGATCCTTATGTAAAGAGATGCGTTGCTGTAGCGGGAGATACATTTGAGATGAGAGATGGCAGAATGTTCGTAAATGGTAAACCTGAAACTGTATTAGGAGATCAGGAAGTTCAGCACAGATATATTGTAACTACTGGAAGCCAGTTAGATATTCCAGGATTATATAATATTTATGGATTCTTGCCGGTTCAGGAAATTCAGAACGGAAATGGTTTTATATATGCTTTTCAGGGATTAACGAACCAAGTGGCTGCAGAAATTAAAAAACTCCCTCAGGTTATTGAAATGAAAGAAGATATTCAGCCTAAAGGAGAATCTGCAATAGCATATTATAATAATGAAACTAAGAAAAAAATAGACACTACTAATTCTATTTTCCCTATCAATAAACCATGGAATCAGGATCAATATGGCCCGCTTAGAATTCCTAAAAAAGGTGATGTAGTTGCTATCAACCAAGAAACTTTACCAGAATTTCAATGGATTATTAAAAATTATGAGCATAATACTCTAGAGAATAAAAACGGCAAAATCTTCATCAACGGAAAAGAAACTAACCAATACACCATTAAGCAGGATTATTATATGATGATTGGTGATAACAGAGATGCTTCTTTAGACGCTAGATTTTTTGGCTTTGTTCCGGAAGAAAATATTGTTGGAAAACCAATGTTTACTTGGATGAGTTTACAAGGTGCTTTTGCAGACAGAAGCTCATCTTATCAAGCTCCGTTTAAAATTCGTTGGGAAAGAATGTTTAAAGCTGCAAATACTGGTGAAGCCAACAAAACATCTTATTGGTGGGTTGCTGTAATGATTTTAGTTTTATTCTTCGGATGGGAATATTTCATGAAATTATTTGGTAAGAAGAAAAAAGATGATGAGATTTAATTAATTGATAAACATAAATGAAATGAAGTATTTGAAAAAGTACTTCATTTTTATATAAGAAATATGCAAAATATATTATTACCGGTATTCTATTTACCACCGATTTCTTGGTTTTCAGAATTTTTGAATCCTGAAAATGAAGTAACTTTTGAGCAGTTTGAAAATTTTCCAAAACAGACTTATAGAAACAGAGCCAACATTTTCGGAGCAAACGGTCAGTTATCGTTAATCATTCCCATTCATCATAACGGAAGCCGTATATATAAAGATATTGAAGTTTCTTATCGTGAAGACTGGCAGAAATTACATTGGAAGTCGATTAAAACAGCATACCAAAGTTCTCCTTATTTCGAATATTATGAGGATAAACTCATAAAACTTTATGAAGAGAAAAATAAATTTTTACTAGATTTAAATCTCAAAAGCATAGAAATTATTCAGAATATTCTCAAAACAGATAAGGCACACTCTTTGAACAGCGAGTACCTAAAAAATCCTGAACAAAGTAATTTCAGAGAAAAATTTTCAACAAAGAATCCTTCAGATTATGATATGGAAGAATACTATCAGACATTTTCAGATAAAATGGGTTTTCTTAAGGATTTATCCGTTTTAGACCTTATTTGTAACAAAGGACCAGAATCTGTTACTTATATTAAAAATATAAAGCAATTATAATAAAAATCAAAAGGTTCTAGATTCATAGACTTTCGTTTAAATGAAGTCCGAAGAAAGTAGATGAAATAAATTCAAAAAAAATAAAATTTAATATGAAAAAGATATTTTTAGCAGCCGTTTTTTTAGCAGGTTTTGCTTATTCTTCAGCACAAGAAGTTGCAAATAAAGATAACAAAGATTTAATGACTTGGTATCATAAAGATTTTGCAACCACTAAAGTGTATGGCGTAAATACAGAAAATGCATATAAATTTCTCGAATCTAAAGGATTAAAACCTAAAACTGTTGTAGTAGGAGTTTTAGACAGCGGAGTTCAGGTAGATCACCCAGGTTTGGTAAAGAATATTTGGTCAAATCCCAACGAAATTCCAGGAAATGGTAAAGACGACGATGGAAACGGCTATGTAGATGATATCCACGGATGGAACTTTATTGGAGGAAAAAATGGTGATATTGATATCGATAATATGGAGGTAACAAGAGTTGTTGCCAAATACAGACCTATTTTTGAAGGTGATGATTCTAATAAAAACAAAGCAAATCAGGCAAAAATGCCCGAAGAATTTGCGATGTACATGAAGTCTAAAGAGATTTTCAATAAAAAAAGCGTAGAAGGAAGACAGCAGTTTAAACAGTTTGAAATGATTAGCCAAGTAATTCCTTCAATGGTTTCGCTTCTAAATGGCAAACCGTTAACTTCGGCAAATCTTGCAGGAATTACGCCTACAAAACAAGAAGATGCTATTGCTCTTGAAATTCTTAAAAATTTAGCTGGAAATCCTGAATTTAAAGGTAAATCTCCGCAAGATGTACAAGATTTAATGACGAAAGAAATTAAGCCGGCACTCGATCATTACGGTGCTCAGGTTAAACAATATGATTTGGATTATGATCCAAGAGCAGAAATTGTTGGAGATAATTATGATGATTATTCCGAAAGAAAATATGGAAACAATCATTATGAAGGTCCGGATGCCGAACACGGAACACACGTTGCAGGAATTATCGCAGGATTGCCTCAGGGGAAAGAAGTTCAGTATGGTGTAGCTTCCAGAATAGCCAAAATTATGTCTGTAAGAACAGTTCCAAATGGGGACGAGAGAGATAAAGATGTTGCCAATGCTATTAGATATGCGGTAGACAACGGAGCAAAAATCTTGAATATGAGTTTTGGTAAGCCAGTATCACCGGGAAAAACGGTTGTTTGGGATGCTTTTAAATATGCTCAGGATAAAGGTGTACTTCTTGTAAAAGCTGCCGGAAACGAAAATGAAGATGTAGCAGAGCATTTGGCTTATCCAACCAATTTTAAGAACGTAACAGATGCTGCGCCATTTGTAAACAATGTTATGGTTGTTGGAGCAAGTACAAACAGAAGCAACGATTTAAGAGCAAGTTTTTCTAACTATAACAAAAAAATGGTAAATGTATTTGCACCAGGCGAAGAGATTTATTCTACCGTTCCGAAAAATGAATACAGCTACCAACAGGGAACATCTATGGCATCACCAGTTGCCGCAGGTGCTGCCGCAGTTTTGTTAGCATATATGCCGGATCTTAAACCTGAACAGATTATTGAAGCTTTGGTAAAAACAAGCAATATCAGTAAAGAAAACGATTTTCAGGATAAATCTCAGGCAGGAGGTGTAATTGATGTGAAAAAAGCAGCTGAATATGCTTACAACAATTTTTATCATGGAAAAACTACAATTCAAAATTCTAAAAATGTAATAAAAAGTAAATCTGGAAAGAAAGCTGTAAGAAAATGATTTTCAGATATTTTTATATATAACATAAATAAAGCCTGTATAATTACAGGCTTTATTTTTAATAATATGCTTTAGTTGGCACGGTTTTTTATACTAATATTAAAATAATTTACTTATTATAAAGTTGAATTATTGAGCATCTATTGCTTTTCAATTAGATATAAAAAATTAATAATAAACATTAAACTATGAAAAAACTATTACTTGCATGCATAGTGGGAACTTCACTTTTTACAGTGTCTTGTTCCGGAGTTAAAAAAGCAGGTGAGGCTCAGAGTCAAAGATCAGAATTTCTAAAAATGAAAGGAGATTGGCAGATTGTAAGCATCGATTACGATAAATCTTATAAAATAAAACCTTTTGATGAAGGAGCAGATGCTAAATGCTTTATAGGAAGCCACTGGAGATTTATTCCGAATAATTATTCAGGATCTTATACTTTAGATGGAGGAGGTTCTTGTCCGAAACTCATTCAGCCAATCAAGATTGATATTAAATCTAATGTTTTCACCTTTAAGAAAATAGCTGAAGGCACAAAAGCTAAACAAAATACAGCAGGTTATACCTTAAATGTTATTGAAAAAGGAACAGACGAATTTTCTTTAGAGCAAAATGTTCCATTTGAAGGTAATACCATTAAAGTGGTTTACAATTTCCAAAGAACTGGTATGGATTTTACCAGATAATTAAAAAAATACTATAATGAAATTTAATAAAACATATATCAGCGCATTATTTTTATCATCAGCTTTATTATTAACAAGTTGTGAGGCAGTTCAAAATTCAAATAATCAGCAAAGAGGTACTGCAGTAGGTGTAGCTTCTGGGGCTGTAATTGGAGGAATTTTGGGAAATAATATAGGAAAAGGAAGAAATGCTGCTTTAGGTGCGATCTTAGGAGGAGTTATCGGAGGTGTTGCGGGTAACGTTATTGGTAACAAAATGGATAAGCAAGCAAAAGAAATTAAAGAAACTTTACCTGGAGCAGAAGTGGAGAGAGTGGGTGATGGTATTAAAATCACTATGAATGAAAGTATTGTAACATTTGCTTTCGATTCATCAAATCTTACTACTTTAGCGAAAACTAATTTAGATAAACTTGTTCAGGTTTTGGTAAATAATCCCGATACAAACATCAATATTTATGGTCATACAGACAGCAAAGGATCGGATGATTATAACCAAAAATTATCGGAAAGAAGAGCGAATTCAGTAAAAGCATATTTGGTGTCTAAAGGTATTGCATCGAGCAGAATGTTTGCTTTAGGTGAAGGAGAATCTATGCCTGTTGCAAGTAACGATACTGAAGAAGGAAGAGCTAAAAATAGAAGAGTAGAGTTTGCTATCACAGCTAACGAAAAAATGATTAATGACGCACAAAGCGGTCAATAGTCTTTTTTAACAAATAAATATTATCATTATTAAAACCGCTTCGGCGGTTTTTTTGTATTTTTATGCATATTTTTTTTAAAATCACTATTTTTGCATTCGAAACCACATAAATGAAGAAATATCTTAAGCTTCTACGCGTAGAGCAATGGGTAAAAAACCTTTTTGTCTTTGTTCCATTATTCTTTTCCGGAAATATTAAAAATATAGATTTACTTTCTAAAAGCATTTTTGCTTTTGTAGTATTTTCTTTGGCTGCAGGCGTGGTTTATATCCTTAATGATTATAATGATATAGAAGCAGACCAAAAGCATCCTGAAAAAAGAAAACGCCCTTTAGCAAGTGGTGCTATTTCTAAAAAGAGTGCAATTGGTATTTTGGTCGGGCTTATTGTTACAGATATTCTGTTGGTGTTTTTTGCGTATAATTTCTACCATATTCAAGTGTGGAAGTTTGCTATAATAGTTGCAAGTTACTTTGTTATGAATCTGGCCTATACTTTCAAGCTGAAGCATGTTCCTATTATTGATATTTTCATTATTGCAATCGGTTTTGTTTTGCGTGTTCAGGCAGGCGGTTATATCACGGGTATATTTATATCTCAGTGGGCAACATTACTTACTTTTGTGTTAGCATTGGTTTTAGCTATTGGGAAAAGAAGAGGAGAGCTGATTAATGCTCAGGTTTCAGGTAAAACCAGAAAAGCATTAGATGGTTATAATGTTCAGTTTGCGGATATTGCATTGTCTATATCTGTAACTTTAGCTATTGTTTGCTATCTTATGTTCACCTTGTCACCAGAAATTCAGGTTAAATTACATTCTGGGGTATTTTACACGGTAATTTTTGTAGTATTTGCATTTCTAAGATATTTACAGCAGACTTTGGTATATAACCGTACCGAATCTCCAACAAAAATCGTTTATAGAGACCGTTATATACAAGTAACTTTAATATTGTGGGTTGCTGCATTTTTAATTTTAATTTATTTTAAGAAATGAAGCCAGATTTCAAGCAGAAAGTTACCAATTGGGGAAATTTCCCGGTAGTTGAAAAAGAAATGAGGTCTGAAGACAGCTTCATCAAAATAAAACAATTCTTACAGAATCATAATGAAGTTATTGCCCGAGGAAACGGGAGATGTTACGGAGATGCTTCGTTAGGTGAAAGTATTTTCTCAACAAAAAAACTCAATAAATTTATCAGTTTCGACAGATTAAATGGTGTCATAGAATGCGAATCTGGAGTATTATTGTCTGAGGTTTTGGAAGTAGTAGTACCACAAGGGTATTTTCTAATGGTAACACCGGGTACTAAATTTATTTCAATTGGTGGTGCCATCGCTTCGGACGTTCATGGGAAAGGAATTCATTGTTTTTCAGAATGTTTATTGTCGTTTAGGTTAATGATTGAAAATGGTGATGTATTAACCTGCTCCAGAGACGAGAATAAAGAAAAATTCTGGGCTACGATTGGTGGAATGGGACTTACCGGTATTATTTTATCCGCAAAATTTAAGCTGAAAAATATTGATAGTGCCTATATTAGACAAGAAAGTATCAAGGCGGAAAATTTAGACGAGATTTTTCACTTGTTTGAAGAAAGTGAAGATTGGACATATAATGTCGCGTGGATTGACTGTTTGCAAAAAGGCAAAAATATTGGCAGAAGCGTATTACAAAGAGGGGACTTTGCCATGCAGTCGGAATTGCCGAATAAGGTAAAAGAAAAACCATTGATTTTAAAATCAAAAAAATTACCAAAAGTTCCTTTTTATTTTCCCGGTTTTGTTCTTAATAATCTTACGGTGAAAATTTTCAATTATTTAATTTATAATAAACAACGAGCAAAAGTTGTAAAAGATATTATTCCTTACGAAACTTTTTTCTATCCTTTAGACATTATCGAAGATTGGAATAAAATCTATGGTAAATCAGGATTTATTCAATATCAAATGGTTATTCCCAAAGAAAAAGGAAAGGAAGGAATGCGTAAAATTTTAGAAACAATCGCTAATTCTGGTAACGGATCTTTTTTAGCAGTTCTTAAATATATAGGCAAAAACGATCCTTTGGCTTACAATTCTTTTCCATTTGAGGGCTATACATTGGCTCTGGATTTTAAAGTTAATTCTAAACTAAAAGCCTTAGTTGTACAGCTAGATAATATTGTAGAAGAATTTGGAGGCAGAATTTATCTTGCGAAAGATAGTATGAGTAAATCTTCTCTTACCAATTATCTTAAAAATGTAGAGAGTTCCAAATTTGTGTCTTTGCAGCACAAAAGAATTTTAAATAATAAATAAATGATTGTTCTCGGCAGTACCTCCGAAGTAGCACAGGCTTTTGTAGAAAAAGCTCTAAAAGCAGGAGAAAGGTTTGAAAAAATTTATCTTTTCACATCGAATAAAGAATCGGCAGAACGATTTGCAAGACATATCGATGTAAAATTCTTACAGCAGTCTGAGATAATTGAGATTGATTTAATGAAACCCGTTAAATTTTCAGATTGGGATCATGTCAATTCAAGTCTGTTGTTTTGTGCAGCGGGATATTTAGGGGAAAATACGCAGGAAGGTCTATATGATAATAAGAATACAGAACGTATTATAGATATCAATTATTCTAAACTGGTACCTGTTATCAATTATTTTGCTCAGAAATTTGAAAGCAAAAGATCAGGAACCATTATTGGGCTGTCTTCAGTTGCAGGAGAAAGAGGAAGACAGAGTAATTTTATCTATGGAAGTGCAAAAGCTGCATTCACCGCTTATTTAAGTGGTTTGAGAAATTACCTTTTCGATAAAAAAGTTCATGTAATGACGGTAAAGCCGGGTTTCATGGCTACAAAAATGACAGAAGGTTTACCACTAAATCCTAAATTAACTGCAACTCCCACAAAAGCTGCAGATTGTATTTACAATGCTTTCAAAAAGAAAAAAAATGTAGTGTATGTATTACCGGTTTGGGGAATTATTATGATGATCATTAGAAATATTCCGGAGTTTATTTTTAAAAAGATGAAGCTTTAAATGATGAAAAAACTATATTGTTTTGATTTTGACGGTACGCTTACCTACAAAGACACCATGTTTTTGTTTCTGAAATTTTATAATCCCACAAAATTCAGAACACAGTTTATCCGACATATTCCGCTATTCATTCTTTTAAAACTAAAACTGGCAGACACAGAAAAGGTAAAGAAAAGTTTTATAGGTTCTGTGCTTAAAGGTCAGTTGCAATCGAAAATAGAAGAAAAATCTATTCAGTTTTTTGAAGAAAATTTTCCTTCAATTTTTCGGGAAAATGCATTAGAATTCATCAAAAATATAGACCGTGAAAATACCCGAAGTTTTATCGTTACTGCCTCGCTGGATATTTGGACGAAACCTTTTGCAGACAAATTGGGCATGATGCTTATTGCCACAAAGGGAGAGTTTAAAAATGGAATTTTTACAGGTAATTTTATCGGGAAAAACTGTAACGGTGAAGAGAAACTGGTTCGTATTAAAAAAGAAATTTCTGGTGAAAAGTATGATAAAATCATAGCTTTTGGAGATACTTCGGGAGATAAACAGATGTTGCAATGGGCAAATGAAGGTCATTACCGTTTTTTTCATTAATTTTGAAGAATTAATAAAAATAAAATGAACAGATTGCTAATTTTGTTTTTTGCAATCATAATAAATTGCACCGGAACTCCGGCACAAAAAACTTCAAACATGCACAATCAAGCAGAAATACTGGTTTCTGAAACTCAGGGAGGTACTCAAAAACAGGGGTTCAGAATTTTAAGTAACCGGCAGGAATTGGCAGACGAAATAAAAGAAAGATACACTGCTTCGGGGCAGTATCCAATAATAGAAACCCCTGCATTCCCCAAAGATAAAAAAGTTGTGGTTTGTTATTTGGGAACTTTCAATTCTGGAGATCATAAAGTAAAGGAAATTACAAATATTTCTGCGAAAGATAATATTCTGTATGTGGAAATCCCTAAGTACGAATCTGGCGGAATGGCAATTCAGGTTATGTCTAATCCTTGGTTTGTATTTTCAGTTCCTTCAAGTTATCAATTCACTTCCGTACAACTAAAATATTCAAAGTAAAAATGACTAAAATATATTTGGACAATGCAGCGACAACACCTCTTTCTAATGAAGTGATTGATGCAATGATTGAAACCATGAAAATTAATTTTGGAAATCCTTCTTCTACACATAGTTTTGGCCAGGAAGCTAAAATTTTAATCGAAAATGTAAGAAGACAGGTTGCAGATTATCTTCATGTAAGTCCTGCCGAAATTATTTTTACTTCGTGCGGAACAGAATCCAATAACATGATCATCAAATCTTGTGTAGAGCATTTGGGAGTAGAAAGAATCATCAGTTCTCCATTGGAGCACAAATGTGTTTCTGAAAGTATTTTGGATATGAAAAGCCGAAAAGGAGTAGAAGTAGCATACATTCGCCCTAATGAAAAAGGAGATATAGATTTATCTAAGCTTGAAGATCTTCTGAAATCTTCGGATAAAAAAACACTGGTAAGTTTAATGCATGCCAACAACGAAATAGGTAACCTGATTGATCTTAAAAAAGTAGCAGAAATTTGTAAGGAAAACAATGCTCTTTTACATTCGGATACTGTACAGACCATGGCTCACATGACTCTCGATTTTTCGGATATTCCGGTAGATTTTGCATCTTGCAGTGCTCATAAATTTCATGGGCCTAAAGGAATAGGTTTTGCTTTTATAAGAAAAGCGAGTGGTCTGAAAGGGATTATCACAGGTGGTCCTCAGGAAAGAAGCCTTAGAGCGGGAACAGAAAATGTGGCAGGAATTGCCGGTTTGGGCAAAGCATTAGAATTGTCTCTCAAAAATATGGAAGAATACTCTTCCCACATGCAAAATATAAAAAAATATACTGTAGAAAGACTTTCGGAAGAAATTCCTGGAGTAAAATTCAACGGAAGAAGTTCAGAGTTGAATAACAGTTTATACACAGTTGTAAGTGTATTGTTACCTTTTAAAAATCCTTTAATCGGTTTGCAACTCGATATGAAAGGGATTGCGGTTTCGCAAGGAAGTGCTTGTTCTTCAGGGGCTTCTAGACCTTCAATGGTGATGATGATGGTTTTATCGGAAGAAGAAATGGATCACTGTACACCTTTAAGAGTATCATTCAGTCATTTAACGACCAAAAACGAAATAGATGCTTTGGTGGATGCTTTAAAAGAAATCTCGAAAGATTTTGTTATAGAAAATACAAATGTTGAGCATAGATAGTCTTGTCGCTTAATAGTTGTAAATTTGTTTACAAGTTTAGAATAGTAATAATTTAAAAATAAAAAAATGGCTTTAGAAATTACAGATAGCTCGTTTCAGGAAACAGTTTTAAAATCAGATAAACCGGTATTGGTAGACTTTTGGGCAGTATGGTGTGGTCCATGCAGAACTTTAGGTCCAATTATCGAAGAGGTTGCTAACGATTTTGAAGGGAAAGCTGTTGTAGGGAAAGTGGATGTAGACAACAATCAGGAAATTTCAATGCAGTATGGTATCAGAAATATTCCTACAGTTTTAATTTTTAAAAACGGAGAAGTTGTAGATAAATTGGTAGGGGTAGCTCCTAAAGAAGTTATCGCCGAAAAATTAAGTGCACACTTATAAAATAATTAGTTTGATAATGAATGCTTTCCGTCTTTGGAAAGCATTTTTTTATTATATAATTTTGAATTTGATCTAAAATGTGTATTTTTGCACTACTAAAATGATCCGGTAGTTCAGCTGGTTAGAATGCCGCCCTGTCACGGCGGAGGTCGCGGGTTCGAGTCCCGTCCGGATCGCAATCCTGTAAGATATTACAGGATTTTTTATTTTATCAGAATAATTAGAACTAATAATTTTTAAAATAATACAAAAATGAGCGAAACAATCCAATGCCCTAAATGCCAGTCAGAATACACATACGAACAAGATGGAATGATGGTTTGTTCGCAGTGCTTTCACGAGTGGGATCCCGCAGAAGCAGATACAGAAGATAAAATTTTGGATTCTAATGGTAATGAACTTCAAAACGGAGATTCTGTAGTTGTAGTAAAAGATTTGCCTGTAAAAGGTGCTCCAAAACCTGTAAAAGCTGGAACTAAAGTGAAAAATATCCGTCTTAGACCAGGATCTGATCATAATATTGACTGCAAAATTGACGGTTTTGGTGCAATGGCACTTAAGTCTGAATTTGTAAAAAAAGCTTAACATTTAAGGAATAAATCAAAAAAAATCGGGATTATTTCTTTAGTGCCGATTTTAATAATGATATAGAAAGTTTATTGAAATTTCTCAATAAACTTTTTTTGTACATTAAATTCAGGTAAAATCTAAAAAACTTTAATTAACCTGAGTTCGGGATGTGGATTTATAAAACGCGAGGTTAAACAAAGTGCCATTGTATAGCTTAAAAACATTTCAAAAAATTAAACTGCTCTTCGTTTTTCTTAGCGATAAAATAATTGTTATTTGAATATCAGTTATTTAACATTGCCTATTCCAAATTGAAATTAATTAGAAAATTTTTCTTTGATGAAAGAAATAGATTTTTCGGTGGCAGTCTTTAAATCTTTTGGCATTTCAAGATTTTCCCAAGGTTCTTTAGCTCCAAAAGTATGGTTTGCATTTTCTATTAAAAATAATTCTGAATTAGGATTGAGAATATGCAGATGTTCAGCATTTTTTACATTAACGCTTTCGTCATTTGTACCGTGGATAATTAAAAAGTGAGCCTTTGCCGTTTCTGCTGCACGTTCAACATCCAGTCTTAATTCATTGTTTTTGAAATCTTCAAAAAACTGATAATAATGCGGCATCTGTTGGTTGGTTCTTCCGTTTTCAACATAATAAATACCATTTTCTTTCCATTTTTCGAGTGAATCATTTTTTGGAAAACGATCTAAACTGTCCACGCTCGCTAAAGTGATGATTCCATTTATTCTGATGTCTTCTGAAGTTTTCACCAAAGAAATTCCTCCGCCACGGCTGTGTCCTATTAAAATAATTTTATCTTTATCAATCTGTGGATATTGTAAGAAATGCTCCAGTACAAAACTTAAATCTGAAAGTTCTTTAGAGTAATTGTTGTGCCCGAAAGCTTCCAAATCTTCAAAATGATTCGGTGCATCAACGGTGGTTCCATTGTAAGAGAAATTAAATTTCACAAAGAAAAAACCGGCTTCAGCAAACTTTTCAGCCATAAGATCCCATGCTCCCCAATCTTTATAACCTTTGTAACCATGAACAAAAATTACCAATGGTAATAATTGATCTGTTTTTGGATAAAAAGCATCTGCAAGAAAGCTTTTGGTTTCAGGATTAGAAAGGATTAGGTTTTTATTGATAATAATTTCCATGAAATTTTTTTGAAGACAAGTAAATGTAAGAAAATTATTCTTTTGCATTGGTTTATATTTTTAAATCTGTCAAAATGACAGTTTCTAAGCGATGGTATTTTTTTTGAGAATTGAGAATTCAGAAAACAATAAAATTATATACATATGAAAGGAAGTATTAATGTATCGGTGGAAAATATTTTCCCATTGATTAAGAAATTTCTTTACAGTGACCACGAAATATTTTTAAGAGAACTTATTTCCAACGCAACGGATGCCACATTGAAGTTGAAGCATTTAACGTCTATCGGTGAAGCCAAAGTAGAATACGGAAACCCGAAAATTGAAGTAAAAGCTGATAAGGAGAATAAAAAAATTCACATCATAGATCAGGGATTAGGGATGACCGCCGAAGAAGTTGAGAAATACATCAATCAGGTGGCATTTTCGGGAGCTGAAGAATTTTTGGAAAAATATAAAGACTCTGCAAAAGATTCAGGAATTATCGGTCATTTCGGTCTTGGTTTTTATTCTGCATTTATGGTAGCAGAGAAAGTGGAAATTATTTCTAAATCTTATAAAGACGAACCGGCAGTTCACTGGATTTGCGACGGCAGCCCGGAATTTACTTTAGAAGAAACTACTGCAAAAACCGAAAGAGGAACAGAAATTATCCTCCATATTGCCGAAGATTCTACAGAATTTTTAGAAGAAAATAAAATTCGTGAATTGTTGACAAAGTACAACAAATTCATGCCTGTTCCTATTAAATTCGGAACCAAAACACATACACTTCCTCTTCCTGAAGATGCACCGGAAGGTACAAAGCCAGAGACGGAAGAAGTAGACAATATCATCAACAATCCTACACCAGCCTGGACGATTGCACCATCTGAACTTACTGCAGAAGATTATGCCTCTTTCTATCACGAGCTTTACCCGATGCAGTTCGAAGAGCCTTTATTCAATATTCATTTAAATGTTGATTATCCGTTCAATCTTACCGGAATTTTATATTTCCCGAAACTGAGCAACAATCTGAATATCGAAAAAGATAAAATTCAGCTTTACCAGAATCAGGTTTTTGTAACCGATGAGGTAAAAGGGATTGTTCCTGACTTCCTGATGTTATTGAGAGGAGTAATAGATTCTCCGGACATTCCGCTGAATGTATCCCGTTCTTATTTGCAGGCTGACGGTGCGGTGAAGAAAATTTCTTCTTACATCACCAAAAAAGTGGCAGATAAAATGGTTGCTTTAATCAACGAAAACCGTGAAGATTACGAGAAAAAATGGAACGACATTAAAATTGTAATTGAATACGGAATGATTTCTGAAGATAAATTCTTCGAAAAATCTGACAAATTTGCACTCTACCCAACCACAGACGGAAAATATTTCCTTTGGAATGAGCTTGAAGAAAAGATAAAACCCATCCAGACCGACAAAGACGGTAATTTGGTGATTCTTTATGCTACCAATGCAGATGAGCAGCATTCTTACATTCAGTCTGCCAAAGACAAAGGGTACGAAGTTCTTCTTTTAGACTCTCCTATTGTTCCGCATTTAATTCAAAAACTGGAGTCTTCAAAAGAGAAAATTCAGTTCGCAAGAGTAGATGCAGATCATATTAATAATTTAATTAAAAAAGATGAACCTGTAATTTCTAAACTGAATGAAACAGAAAAAGAATCGTTAAAAAAGACCGTTGAAGAATCTATCAATGATCAGAAATTCACTGTTCAGCTTGAAGATTTAGATAGCAGTGATGCTCCTTTCACCATCACTCAGCCGGAATTTATGAGAAGAATGAAAGATATGCAGGCTACCGGAGGAGGCGGAATGTTCGGTATGGGAGGATTTCCTGAGATGTATAATCTTGTAGTGAATTCTAACAGCGAATTTGCATCAAAAATTCTTTCCAACGATAATGCTGAAGAGAAACACACACAGATAAAATATGCTTTAGATCTGGCAAAATTATCTCAAAATCTATTGAAAGGAAAAGATCTTACGGACTTTATCCAAAGAAGCTATAAGCAGCTGGAAAAATAGTATTAAATAATACAACTGAAAACTGCCTGAGTAATTGGGCAGTTTTTTTATGTCGTTAAATGAGATTTCAGAAGAAGATATTTCAAATTAAATTTATTTCACATGGTTTATCTGATCGATACTTCGGAAGATTGAAACAATTAACATTATATTTGTCTGATGGTAATAGAAAATATTATCAAAAATAGTTTAATCGATTTTCAAACATCTAAGTTTAATGGAATTATTAGTAGCAACCCACAATATTCATAAAAAAGAGGAAATTCAGCAGATTTTAGGAGTAGATTTTGTAGTAAAAAGTCTTACAGATTACGATATTCACGAAGAAATTGTTGAAGATGGAGATACTTTTAATGCGAATGCATTAATAAAAGCAAAATATTGTTTCGAGAAAACCGGAATTCCAAGTCTTGGTGATGATAGCGGTTTGGCTGTAGAAGCTTTAGACGGAAGACCGGGTATTTATTCTGCAAGATATGCAGGAGATCATGATTTTGCCAAGAACATCGCAAAAGTATTAGATGAAATGAGTGGTCTTGAAAATCGAAAAGCCTATTTTATAACAGTTTTGTGTTATTTTGACGATAATGGAGCAAAATTTTTCGAAGGCAGAGTTTATGGAACTCTGTTAAATGAAAATAAAGGCTTTAAAGGTTTTGGTTATGATCCTATTTTTGTTCCGGAAGGATATGAAAAAACATTTGCCGAGATGAATCCTGAAGACAAAAACAAAATAAGCCACAGAAAAAAAGCTTTAGATTCATTTCTGGATTTTCTGAAAGACTGATTGGTGTAAGGTTTAAATTGATCTTCTCATTATTTTATTTTTGAATTAAAAATTCATGTCAATTTTAAACCGATTTCAACTTCAGGCTTTTATTGTACATTTGCGAACGATAAATTATAGTTTTGAGCACTTATTTAACAATATTAGGTTTTAATTCTGCAATACCTACCATAAATTCTTCTCCAACTTCACAGCTTTTGGAAATGGAGGAGCGGTCTTTCCTTATCGATTGTGGGGAAGGAACACAGGTCCAGCTTAGAAAAGCCAAAGCAAGATTTTCTAAAATAAATCATATTTTTATTTCTCATCTTCATGGCGATCATTGTTTTGGTTTGCCGGGATTAATTGCTTCTTTCAGGCTTTTGGGAAGAGAAAATCCGCTTCATGTATACGGACCGAAAGGAATAAAAAAAATGTTGGAAACAATATTTACGATTACAGAAACCCACCGAGGTTTTGAGGTTGTTTATCATGAACTGGATAAAAATTATTCCGAAAAAATTTACGAAGATAATAGGGTAGAAGTGTACACCATTCCGCTCGATCACAGAATTTACTGCAATGGTTATCTTTTTAAGGAAAAACCAAAGGACAGACATATTAATATGGCAGAAGTGTCTAAGTACAGCGAGATAGAAAGCTGCGATTATCATTATTTAAAAGCCGGAAAAGACTTTGTTCTCAGCGATGGCTATGTTCTGAAGAATGAAATTTTAACAACAGATCCGCTTGCTCCGGTTTCGTATGCATTTTGCAGTGATACAAGATATTTAGAATCTGTAGTTCCTATCATTAAAGACGTAACGGTTCTTTACCACGAATCTACTTTTCTGCACGATCTTAAAGAAATGGCAGATTACACAGGTCATTCTACAGCATTAGAAGCAGCAGCGATAGCTAAAAAAGCAAATGTTGGAAAATTAATTTTAGGACATTTCTCTAATCGTTATGGTGATTTAACGGTTTTTACCGATGAAGCAAGAACTGTTTTCCCCAATACCTATCTTCCCAAAGCATTGGATTGTGTGAAAATTTGAATTGAAGATGAATCTATTAGAACTTAAAGAATTTCTTGACGAAAAAGCGGATATCTACAACAGTCCGGATTTTATAGTCGATGATCCTGTACAGATTCCTCATCGTTTTCAGTTGAAGCAGGATATTGAAATTACTGCATTTCTTTCCGCAACTATTGCTTGGGGAAACCGAAAGTCGATTATTAAATCTGTGGAAAAAATGCTCGAAATTATGGGGAATTCCCCTTACGATTTCGTAATTAACCATGCCGAAAGAGATTTAGATTTTATAAAAGATAAAAATATACACAGAACCTTCAATGGAGAAGATTTTTCGTATTTTATAAAACAGTTTCAGAAAATTTATAATCATCATAAAAGTCTGGAAGAATTGTTTTTACTAAATCAGGAAGAGCATAATTTTCAACATTCCATCGAAAGATTCAGAAAAGATTTTTTGGGATTGGAAAAGCACAGAACGCATAAACATGTAAGTTCACCTTATAAGAATTCTTCTTCCAAAAGAATCATGATGTTTTTGAGATGGATGGTAAGAAAAGACAATCGCGGTGTAGATTTCGGGATATGGGAAAAAATAGATCAAAGATTTTTATCTATTCCTTTAGATGTTCATACCGGGAATATTTCACGTAAGCTGGAACTTATTTCCAGAAAGCAGAATGACTGGAAAACGGTATTAGAATTAGATGAAGTCGTAAGAAAGCTTGATGCTGAAGATCCTGCAAAATACGATTTCGCATTATTTGGTTTGGGAGTAAGTAAAGAATTGTTTTAAATATTTAAAAAAATAAAGTAATGGAAAAACAAGATGAAAAAATGGCATTTTTAGAAAAGATAGCAGAAGGAGTTACTTGGTGGATAGGGTCTATCCCTTCATTAATTGCGCATACTTTATTTTTCATCATTTCGTTTTTGCTTCCCATGCTCAATATTGTTGAGTTCGATAAAATGCTTTTAATTTTAACCACAGTGGTTTCTTTGGAAGCTATATAT
The DNA here is from genome assembly GCF_017808115.1 of Chryseobacterium sp. RR2-3-20. Lineage (NCBI taxonomy): Bacteria > Pseudomonadati > Bacteroidota > Flavobacteriia > Flavobacteriales > Weeksellaceae > Chryseobacterium > Chryseobacterium sp. RR2-3-20. Next base: position 23,900 of record NZ_JADQBD010000019.1, read on the forward strand.
CTTGCTATTTTTATTCAGATGTCGGTAAATAAAAGTCATGAAAAAATTGAAGATATTCAGGAGGATATTGAAGATATTCAGGAAGATATTGAAGAAATTAGTGAAGACATCGAGGAGATAAGTGAAGATATTGAGGAAATTAACGAAGATATTGAAGACATCCAGGAAGATATCGAGGAAATAAATGACGAGGAAGATGATGAAGATCACAGCGAACGTGCTAAAAATGTGATTTTGAAGAGTAACGTAAGCAACAACAAAAATGAGATTAAATTTTTGAAAGACAAAATAGAAGAACTTCAGAAAAAAATAGAAGAACTGAATAAAGATTGATTTTTCTTAGACATAATTCAAATTGGTAAGATTTACTAAAATGTTGACAAGAAAAGATCGATTATTTCGGTCTTTTTTGTTTTCTAAAATACTGAATTCAAACTGTTAGCGAAAATTAAGCTGTTAATAATGTAATTGATTTTCAGATAGAATTTAAATAAAAAAATAGTATTTTTGTTGAAAATAGTTAAAATGTTCAACAACATACTTAAAAATATATTTTTTCTTTTAGTATTTACTTTGCTGAGTAATTCTGTTTTTTCGCAGCGACGTAATGCTAAAGTTTTGAGCAAACCCTCTAATCTCACAATGAAAGCAGGAGCTTTTATTGATATAAATACTCCCAATTATACAGAATCTTCTTACAGTATAACTCAACTCGTAAAAGATGTTTTAATAGCAGGAGGTTCCACCTGTTCTACGGCAAATGTTTCTAATGTTGTTGTTTCTCCCAATCTTGCAGCAAGTAACCAAAACAGAAGCTGGGGATTTTTCAATAGAGCATCTACAAATTTTCCTTTTGAAAAAGGAATTGTGCTTAGTACAGGACAGGCAAGAAAAGCCGGAAATTCTTTTCAGTCAGGTCCATTAGGCGATGCTTTAGGAACTCAGGGAGATATAGATCTTGCTACGGCACTTAATATTCCCAACAATATGTTGGAAGATGCAACATACATCGAGTTTGATTTTGTGCCGACTGCAACAGAAATTAAGTTCAGATATTTATTTGCTTCCGAAGAATATGATAGTACTTTTCCGTGTCAGTTTGTTGATGGTTTCGCTTTATTGTTAAAGAAATCTGGAGATCCTACTTACACCAATCTTGCAGTTCTTCCTGGTGGTGCAGGTCCTGTAAGTGTTAGAAATATTCGTCCTTCAACACAGTTTGGTGGTGGAGTTCTGTCGTGTGGAGCTTTAAATGAAGCTTATTTTGGAGGATATAACACAGCGAGTATTGAAACCAACTTCAATGGTCGAACAATACCTCTTACTGCAACGGCAACAGTAATTCCCGGGCAGACCTATCATTTTAAAATGGTATTGGCGGATTATGATGATCCTACCTACGATTCAGGGGTTTTCTTAGAAGCAGGTTCTTTTGATATTGGTGTCAAAATCTTAGATCCGGCAGGGGTTCAGCTTCCATCTTCGATTAATGTATGCGATAATGCACCACAGACGCTTACTGCTTCAACACAAATTGCGGGAGCAACTTACCAGTGGTATTTAGGAACTAACCCTATTCCCGGAGCTACAAATGCGTCATATACTGTGACTCAGCCGGGAGTTTATAAAGTAGAAGTACTTATTCCGGGAAATTCATGTCCGGGATCGGCAACGGTAACAATTGTTGGAGGAACATCGCCTGTTGTTCAGAATGCTACTTTAACCAGTTGTTATGCTGCAGGAAATGTTAATTTTAATCTTACGTCTGCCCAAACGACAATAAGTACAACTCCGGGAGCAACTTTTGCGTATTACCTTAATCAAAGTGATGCCAATGCGGGAAATGGAAACACCATTAATACGCCTACAACTTTTTCTAGTGCGGGAAATCAGACGATTTATGTTTTGGTAAAAAATGGTTTTTGTTCTAAAGTTGCCCAATTACAATTGGTTAAAGCTCCGGAAATTACAGCGACAATAGCAAATCCTTCAATTATCACATGCGTTAATACTCAAGTTACTTTAAATGCATCGGCATCGGTTTATCCAACAGGTTCTACTTTTTCTTGGGCAGCCACAGGAGGTGGAAATATTGTTTCAGGTGGAAATACTTTGAACCCAGTAGTAAATTCTGCAGGAACATATACCTTAACAATTTCAAGTGTTTTTCAGCCGGGAAATGTAAACTGTTCTAAAACGGCTTCAGTAAATGTTACGGGAGATAGTGCACCGCCCAATACAGGTTTATCTGCAAGTAAAATACTTATTTGCCAAGGTGAATCTGTGGTTTTAACTGCTTCGGGAGGAGCTACTTATAATTGGACATCGCTCTCGGGAAATGGAAATACACAAACAGTTACGCCAACTTCTACGACAACATATACTGTAACTGCTGTCGGAGCAAATGGATGTGTTTCTGCAAATCCTGCAACCATAACTATTGAGGTTTCGCAACCGATTACTGTACAGAATTCATCAATTTTAAAATGTTATCAGCAAGGAAATATAAGTTATGACTTAACATCTGCTCAATCTGATATTACATCAACTTCAACGGCAACATTTGCTTATTATTTAAATCAGGCGGATGCAAATGCCGGGAATGCTAATACGATTAATAATGCTACTAATTTCCAAAGTGCAGGAAATCAAACCATTTATGTCTTGGTGAAAAACGGTGGGTGTTCTTATGTGGTAAGTTTACAACTTCTTACAACTGCTGTAACAAATCTTACGATTGCGCCACCGCAAACGATCACTTGTTCTCAGCCTCAGATTACATTGAATGCTTCAGCTTCTGTTATTCCTTCGGGTTCTACAATTCAATGGTCTACTGTTGGAGGAAATATAGTTTCAGGAGGAAATACCCTAAATCCGGTAGTGAATGCTGGTGGAACTTATACTTTAACGGTTATAAATACGAATTCACCCTCCGGTTTGAATTGCACTTATAACTCTACAGTAACTGTAGTATTAGATAAAGTTCTGCCAGTTGCCAATCTTGCTTCGTCTGTTCAACAGATTTGTCCGGGAGAATCGGTAACGCTAACCGCTTCAGGAGGTGTTTCCTATAATTGGACAGGTTTATCCGGAAATGGTAACGTACAGGTCGTTTCTCCAATGAACACCACTACCTATTCTGTGTTTGCTGTAGGTGCAAATGGATGTATTTCAGCAAATCAGGCTTTTGTTACTGTTGTTGTGGGACCTCCAACAGCTTCTGTTACAGCAACAAAAATAAAAATCTGTGTCGGAGAATCGGTGACCTTAACTGCAAGTGGCGGATTTACATATAATTGGACGGGGTTAACTGGGACAGGAAATACCCAAGTTGTGTCTCCGACCACTACCACAACCTATCAGGTTTTTGCTTTAGGAGGTAATGGTTGTGTTTCTAATACTCCTGCTACTATTACAATACAGGTAGTTCCCGCTATAACCTCTACATTGAAAGATGTTTATGTTTGCGCAGGAGATCCGGGAACTCTAGATGCCGGAGCAGGTCCCAACTATACTTATCTTTGGAGTACAGGACAAACAACACAAACAATCACTACCAATGTACCTGGATCTTATTCGGTAACGATAAGTAATGGTACCTGTTCAAAATTATTTACTGCTCAAATTATAAATCCAGATTTGCCCCAGTTTACAAATATCGGATATGAGGAAAATGTGCTTACTTTAACAGCGACAAATCCTACTGGTGGAATTTTAGAATATTCTATTGATGGTGGTGTCACATGGCAGCCTTCAAATATATTCTACAATGTTCTGAAAAATACAAACTACTCTATTTACGTAAGATCTCAAGGAGCAAAATGTAGTAATACTATAGCATTTTTTACCTTTGTTATGAGTAATGCTATTACACCCAATAGCGATGGCGTAAACGATTATATAGATTTTAGCGGAATCAGCAATTATAAAAATTTCGCAGCATCAATTTTTGATCGGTATGGAGCAGAACAATTTAAGGCGGATAAATTTAACACCCGTTGGGATGGTTCTATTAAAGGGATTAATTTGCCAACGGCAACATACTGGTATCGCGTACAATGGGAAAACCCAGCCAGTAAAAAATTAGAATTGAAATCTGGATGGATTCTCCTGAAAAATAGAAATTAGTATAAACCTGAAAAGAGTTGTTTTGTAAAAAAACAACTCTTTTTTTTAATAATTATTGTTCATAATAAAGGTTTATTGTTATAAATTCATAAATTTGATTAAAAAAATATTCTTATGAAGAAGCTTTTACTATTTTTTTTATTATTGTTAATATCAGTAAATAAATATGATGCTCAAATATCTGAGCCTAGACAACCTCAAAAGAAAATACTTTCTGCTGAATCTAAAAAATCCGGTGCTTTTATTGATGTTAATGCGGCAGGATATCAGGAAACCAATTTTTCTCCTTTACAGTTGGTAAAAGATGTATTGATTTCTTCAGGAAGTAATACATGCTTGGTTCCGAATGTTACCAATGCGACAGTTACTCCTAATTCAGCAGTAAGCAACAATAATAGATCTTGGGGGTATTTTCATCGAGGGACAACGAATTTTCCTTTTAAAGACGGAATTATTTTATCTACAGGATTTGCAAGAAATGCTGGTAACTCAGCTTATGGAGGAACTTTGAGTGATAATAATACTGGTGGAAGCGATCCGGATCTTGTCGCAGCCATAGGAGTTGCTGGTACATTTACTAATTCAGCAATTTTGGAGTTTGATTTTGTACCAACAACATCGCAGATAAAATTTAATTATTTGCTTGCTTCAGAGGAATATAACGGCTCATATCCATGTAGATATGCGGACGGATTTGCGCTACTTCTTAAGCCTGTATCTGGTGGTCCTTATGTAAATATGGCGGTTCTTCCCGGAGGAGCGGGACCTGTAAGTGTAACCAATATCAGACCTGAAATTCCTGGGTCTTGCGCTGCATCTAATGCTAATTACTTTGCTGGATATAATACATTGCCTATAGAAACTAATTTTAGAGGAAGAACAGTTCCTTTAACAGCGGTTGCAACGGTTATTCCCGGGCAAGCTTATCATTTTAAGATGGTAGTGGCAGATTTTGGACCTTATGGTGCAGATACGAGTTTCGATACCGCTGTATTTTTAGAAGGTGGATCTTTTAATATTGGAGTAGAACTGTTGGATAATACTGGTGCAACTTTACCAAGTGAAATTAATGTATGTGATAAAGTTCCTACAGTACTTACGGCTTCAGTAAATGATCCAACAATGACATTTCAATGGTTCTACGGGACAAATCCTATTCCTGGTGCAACAACTAATACAATTACTGTGATAGAACCTGGGAATTATACTGTTGAAGTGAGTGTTCCGGGAAATCCATGTCCTGGAAAAGCATCTATTAAAATCAATGGAGGATCAACACCTTTGGGGCAAGATGCTACATATCGACTTTGCAGTACACCAGACATTACAACTTTTGATCTGAATGGAGCAAAACCCTTAATGAGCCCAACACCCAATGCCACTTTTCATTTTTACGAAAATTTAGCAGATGCGCTGGCAAAAAATGCCAATTTTATTACCAATGTTGCCAATTATAACGGAACCGATGGGCAAATTCTACATGTTGTTATCTCAGACGGAGGATTTTGTAGTATTCTTGTAAAGCTTACTTTACAGCGTGAAGTAACTCCAGTTGCGGGTCTTATATCGGACAGAATAAGGATTTGTGCAGGAGAATCTGTTACTCTTACCGCTTCAGGGGGCGTTTCTTATGAATGGGTGAACTTCGGCGGAAATGGAAATACACAGACTGCAACAGTTTTTCAAACTACAACTTTTGAAGTGTATGCAATAGGAGCGAAAGGATGTAAATCTTTAAAGCCTGCAAAATTTACTGTAGAAGTAATTCCTGCAATTTCTACCCCACTTGAAGATGTAGAAATGTGTATAGGAGACAGTATAGTACTGGATGCAGGAGGTGCTGGATTAAATTATACTTATCTTTGGAGTACCGGTGCTACAACACAGACCATTAATGCTACCAAATTAGGAATTTATAAAGTTTTAATTAAAAATGGAATTTGCCAGGACGAATTTACAGTAAAAGTTCAGGCTGCTGCATCTCCTTATGTTACAGCACTGAATTACGAAAGCAATACTCTTACAGTTACAGCTGCTAATCCTATGATTAATAATATTTCGGTCAATTTGGAATATTCTTTAGATGGGGTTTTATGGCAGGATTCAAATGTGTTTACGGGGCTTTTGGATAATACCAACTATACGGTAAGAGTTCGTACCAAAGGAACAAGCTGCAGCGGAAGTATAGAATTTTTCACTTTACAGATTAATAACATTATTACTCCAAACCAAGATGGTGTAAACGATTTCTTAGATTTAACATCGCTTAAAGATTTCAAAAACTTCACAGGTTCTATTTACGACAGATATGGAGTTGAGGTTTTCAGATTCTCAAAAGAAACTCCAGTTTGGAATGGTACTGTCGGAGGTAAAAAACTTCCTACGGCAACTTACTGGTACAAGTTTAATTTTGAATACAACAAGTCTAAAGTTCAGATGAACAGATCGGGTTGGATTATGCTTAAAAATAGAGAGTAATATCTCTCACAGAAATTTAAAATGCCTCTCAAGTTTTGAGAGGCATTTTTCTATATATTATCTTTCCACAATTTCGTAAAAGAAATAAAATCGGCAACACTAAGTTCTTCTGCTCTTTTGTCTAAAAACTCGTGAGATTTTAGAGCTTCCGGAATGGTAAGTATTTTAAGAGCATTAGATAATTTTTTTCTTCTCTGATTAAATCCTGCTTTAACGATCTGTTTAAAAAGAATTTCATTTCCGGCAAGACCTTCCTTAGGATTTCTGGTTAATTTAATGACACCCGATTTCACCTTGGGTGGCGGGTTGAATACATTTTCATGTACTGTAAAAAGATATTTTACATCGTAATAAGCCTGAACTAAGACAGAAAGTATTCCGTAATCTTTAGTTCTTGGTACTGCTGCTGTTCTTTCTGCAACCTCTTTTTGAAACATACCAACCATTTCAGGAATCAATTCATAATAATCAATAATTTTGAAAAGAATCTGCGAAGAAATATTGTATGGAAAATTACCTATAATAGCAGTCTGTTGCTCAGCTAAAGGAGAAAAATCGTATTTTAGAAAGTCGCCTACAAAATTTTTATCGGTGATTTCTTCATGATTATTTTTTAGATAATCAATAGATTCAGTATCAATTTCTGCGAGATAAAGATTTTGTTCTTTTTCTAATAAATATTTGGTGAGAACCCCTGTTCCGGGACCTACTTCCAGAATATTGCCGTAGTTTTCAAAACTAAGTCCGTCTACAATTTTACGGGCAATATTTTCATCGGTCAAGAAATGTTGTCCGAGATGTTTTTTGGCTTTTACACTCAATGTTTTTTATGATTTCGTTAACAATGATTTTCTTTAATTCGTCCCAAATTTCGGAAGATTTTTTCTATTTTAGCCAAAAATTTTAATATTAATGGCTAAATCGGTAGATGATTTTAATAAGAAAAGGCTTAGATCCAGCAATATTACGGTAGTGGTAAGTATTGCCTTGGTCTTATTTTTATTGGGACTTATGGGGCTTATTTTAATCAATGCACAGAAATATTCTGATTATCTTAAGGAGCAACTTGTTGTAAATGCTTATTTTGATGAAAACTACGATGCTAAAGATTCTGCAAAAATAGCGAAGCTTGAAGATGATGCGGTACAACAAATTCAAAAAATGGAATCTGTAAAGCATACCAAGTATATTTCCAAGAAAATGGCAACAGCAGAAGCTAAAAAAAGTTTGGGGATAGATACTGAAGCTTTATTTGAAGACGATATTTATCCTGCATCAGTAGAAGTAGCGTTAAAGCCGGAATACAACGATTCCATAAAAATTGTAAATGTACTTAAACAGATTAAGGCAGTTCCAGGTGTTGTAGATGTTAAAAATGATTCAGAATCGCAGCAGATTTACGATAAACTCAATACCATACTGCAATGGATTTTAGGATTTTGTGTTTTATTTTTGGTCTTGGCAATTGTTTTAATCAACAATTCGATACGTCTGAAGGTATTTTCTAAAAGATTTATTATTAAAACCATGCAGCTTGTCGGTGCAAAACGTAGATTTATTTTAACACCATTTATTAAAGAAGCTGTTGTTTTAGGTCTTTTAGGGGCAGTAATAGGATTGCTTGCATTATTTGGAATTTGGTATTACTTTACAACAACCATCAAAACTCCATTTGTACAGGATACCAACCAGTATATTTGGTTAGTAGCAGGTGTTTTTGGAGTAGGAATATTTATAACGGTTCTAAGTACAATTATTGCGACATGGAGATTCCTGAGATCTAATGTCGACGATTTATATTATTCATAACATGAGCAAAAAAACAAACAAATTTTCTGCAGAAGATTTTGGAGGCAATACAGAAACTCCTAAAGAAAATAATTTCTATTTCGGAAAAGAAAATTACAAATGGATGCTGATTGGGCTTGCATGTATTGTGCTCGGATTTCTTTTGATGATGGGTTCGGATGCCAATACAGTAAACGGTAAGTTTGATCCTAATTCTTGGAACGAAGATATTTTTTCCATCAGAAGAATAAGAATAGCGCCATTATTTGTCGTGATAGGTTTTGCGATAGAAGTTTACGCTATTTTAAAAAGAAAATAGATTACAGTTTTTTATACAGAGATTAAGAAATTCAGAAATTTGGTTATTCGTTACTAAATATCTCAATTTCTTAATCTTTTTTAATTTAATATTTCAAGATGGATTTAATCAAAGCAATCATTATTGCTATCATAGAAGGGCTTACAGAATATCTGCCAATTTCCTCAACGGCTCACATGGGTTTTACCGCCAGTTTAATGGGGATGCAGGAAACCGAATTTCTAAAAATGTTTCAGGTTTCCATCCAGTTTGGGGCAATATTATCGGTGGTTGTCGCATATTGGAAAAAGTTTTTCGATTTCAGTAATTTAAAATTCTATTATAAACTTACCTTTGCGGTAGTTCCTGCTTTGGTTTTGGGATATTTTCTGGACGATAAAATAGAAGCCGTTTTAGGGAATCAGATTGCCATTTCCACGGTTTTGGTTTTAGGTGGGGTCGTGCTTTTGTTTGCAGACCAATGGTTCAAAAATCCTGTCATTCACGATGAAAAAGGAATATCCATCAAAAAAGCAGTAACCATAGGCTTTTGGCAGTGTCTCGCTATGATGCCTGGAACCAGTAGAAGTGCCGCTTCCATCATCGGTGGAATGACTCAGGGGTTATCACGAAAAGCCGCTGCAGAATTTTCTTTCTTTTTGGCAGTTCCTACCATGTTAGCGGTGACGGTTTATTCAGTTTTCGTGAAAACATGGGGAAAAGGAACACCTAATGAAAGCAAAGGCTACGAAATGATTTTTTCATCTTCAGAAAATATCACCGTATTTGTTGTAGGCAATATTGTGGCATTTATTGTAGCGTTAATTGCCATAAAATCCTTCATTGGATTGCTCAATAAATATGGCTTCAAACCTTGGGGTTGGTACAGAATTATCGTAGGAATAGGGCTTTTGGTTTATTTTTATTGGTTTAAATAATCTCAGTATTTTTTTTATTTGGGCAGCTTAATCCGTCTTCCACTCCCGCTTTTTTGCTCGTCGTACCTCCTCGCAAAAAGAGCTCCGTTCAAGCCGGGCTGTAGAATTCGGATGTAAATTCATTATTTTAGCCCAATTGAAATTTTTAAAATTATTCACCCCTCATTATTCCTAAAAATGACTTCCGAACAATTGCAAACCGGACATATATTTCTCCTGGATAAACCTCTGGACTGGACTTCCTTTCAGGCAGTAAACAAACTCAAATACAAACTCAAAAGAGAGTTTAATCTTCCGAAAAAATTCAAAATTGGTCATGCAGGAACCTTAGATCCAAGAGCAACAGGGCTTTTAATTGTCTGTACCGGAAAATTCACCAAAAAAATTCCCGAAATACAGGATGCCCCCAAAGAATATTGGGCAGAAATAAAAATAGGCGTACAAACCGAATCTTACGATACCGAAAAACCGGAAATTCTTCAGCAGGACTATTCAAAAGTTACGGGAGAAGATGTGAAAACGGCTTTAGACAAATTTTTAGGTGAAATTGAACAGAAACCACCCATTTTTTCCGCCATTAAAATTGACGGAAACCGTGCATACGATTTGGCAAGAGCAGGGAAAGAAGTAGAAATGAAATCCAGAAAAACCACCATTCATTATATTAAAGAGATTGAAATTAATTTCCCTCTAGTTAGCTTTATTGTGGGGTGTTCAAAAGGAACTTATATCAGAAGTCTTGCACACGATATCGGGCAGGAATTGAGCGTTGGAGCATATCTTACTCAGCTTAGAAGAACCAAAATAGGAGAGTATTCTGTTGAAGATGCCCATAAAAATTACCTCGAAAACGATTTTACTTTTTTAGAATGAAAAAATTTTATTTTTTACTGCTTCTAATTTCAAACTTCTTATTTTCTCAGGAAAAACCCAATAAATTGGGCATTTTTGGTGTAGTGGAAGCCAATATTGGTTTCGATGTTGCTGCGATGATTAAGCAAAGCCAGGTAACCAGCGAATATCAGAGACAAAACCTTGATCCCGGAAAATTTAATTATGGTTTTGCGGCACAGGTTGGGTATCAGCCACTCAATTGGTTTGCTTTAGGAATAGGGCTTAGGTACAGTTATGTTGATCCAAACTTTCATGTGATATATTGGACGGTTCAGCCGTTTTTTATTATAAGTAATCCGCAAGATGAAGAATTTACCTATATTTCTGCCAATTTTGGAACTCAGATTAATCATACTTCCTCTAAAAATGCGAAGCTAATAGGTCTTTCCTTCGGTTTTTTTGAACCGATTACTAAAAGTCTGGGAAATAAGTTTCAAATTAATTTGGATGTTCAGAATTTTGACGGAAACAGTACTTTTTTTATAGGCTTTTCTTACGGAATTACCTTTTTTTCTAACAAGAAGCTTCAGTAAAATGGAAAAAACACGCATCAACAAATATTTATCCGAAATGGGATACTGCTCAAGAAGAGCTGCAGACAAACTTTTGGAGGAAGGAAGAATTACTGTTAACGGAGTTATTCCGGAATTGGGAACTAAAGTTTCTGATGAAGATCTTGTGGAAGTGGATGGTAAAGCTATCCGCGAGCCTCAGGAAGATCATGTATATATCGCCTTCAATAAACCTATCGGGATTGTCTGTACCACAGATACGCATAGAGAAAAAAACAATATTGTAGATTACATTAATCATCCCAAAAGAATTTTTCCTATCGGAAGGCTGGATAAACCCAGTGAAGGTCTTATTCTTCTTACATCGGATGGAGATATTGTTAACAAAATTCTTCGTGCAAGAAATAATCACGAAAAAGAATATTTTGTGAGAGTAGACAAGCCTATTAACCCGAAATTTCTTGAGAAAATGAGAAGCGGTGTTCCTATATTAGATACTGTTACTAAGAAGTGCGAGGTAGAGAAAATAGATGATATGACGTTTCGTATTGTTTTAACTCAGGGTTTAAACAGGCAAATCAGAAGAATGTGCGAGTTTTTGGGGTATGAAGTAAAAAAACTAAAACGTATTCGGATTATGAATATAAAACTGGATCTTCCGGTCGGCAAATGGCGGGATCTTACCCAGGAAGAGTTTTCCAAACTATCTCTGTTGCTTGAAGATTCTTCTAAAACGGATGAATGATGGTGATTAATTTTTATATTTAAATTTTTTAAAGCTTTACCTCTTCATAGTAAGGCTTTTGTTTTTTATATTATAAAATATTTTACTTGGAATTTATATAGTTATATTAATAAAAAAATCGTAATTTTGCACCACTTTTCGTGGTAAGGTTTGGGGAAAGTAAAATATTAATAATTAATGACTTCCGTATTTTTTAAAACCACAATTTTTCAAACCGTTAAAAAAGAAGGAATACAAATTTTTTAGAAAATGTCAAAAGAGACAAATTCAGCAGAGGTTTTATTAAACCAAAACGTAGCACCAGAACAATTTGACTGGGATTCTTTCGAATCTGGTCTAGATGCAGATGCAAGAAAAGAAAAAAGTGATCTTGAAGAAATCTACAACGGATCTCTTAGCAGCTTAAATGATAACGACGTTATCACTGGTAAAGTTGTAAGATTAACTGACAAAGAAGCTATCGTAGACATCGATTTCAAATCTGAAGGTGTTATTTCTCTTAACGAATTCCGTTACAATCCAAACTTAAGCGTAGGTGATGTAGTTGAAGTAATGGTAGACAGAAGAGAAGACAAAACAGGTCAGTTACAATTATCTCACAGAAAAGCTAGAACACTTAAAGCTTGGGATAAAGTAAATGAACTTCACGAAACTGGAGAAATCGTAAACGGTTTTGTTAAATCTAGAACTAAAGGTGGTATGATCGTAGACGTACACGGAATCGAAGCATTCTTACCTGGTTCTCAAATCGATGTTAAGCCTATTAAAGATTACGATCAGTTCGTAGGTAAAACTATGGAATTCAAAGTTGTGAAAATCAACCCTGAGTTCAAAAACGTAGTTGTATCTCACAAAGCATTGATCGAAGCAGATATCGAAGGTCAGAAAAAAGAAATCATCGCTCAGTTAGAAAAAGGACAAGTTCTTGAAGGTACTGTTAAGAATATTACTTCTTACGGTGTATTCATCGATCTTGGAGGTGTTGATGGATTAATCCACATCACAGATCTTTCTTGGTCTAGAGTGAACCACCCATCTGAAATCCTAGAAGACGGACAAACTGTGAAAGTGGTTATCCTTGATTTTGATGACGAGAAAACAAGAATCCAATTAGGTATGAAGCAATTAGAAGCTCACCCTTGGGATGCTCTTTCTGCTGACTTGAAAGTAGGTGATAAAGTAAAAGGTAAAGTAGTAGTTCTTGCAGACTATGGTGCATTCGTAGAAATCGCTCCAGGTGTTGAAGGTCTAATCCACGTTTCTGAAATGTCTTGGTCTACTCACTTGAGAAGTGCAGGTGATTTCGTAAAAGTTGGTGATGAAGTAGAAGCAGAAGTTCTTACTTTAGATAGAGAAGACAGAAAAATCTCTTTAGGTATGAAACAATTATCTAAAGATCCATGGGAAAATATCGAAGCTAAATATCCTGTAGGTTCTCAACATGTTGGAACTGTAAGAAACTTTACAAACTTCGGTGTATTTGTAGAATTGGAAGAAGGGATTGATGGATTAATCTACATCTCTGATCTTTCTTGGACTAAGAAAATTAAGCACCCATCTGAATTCTGTGCAGTTGGTGATAAATTAGATGTTGTAGTTCTAGAATTAGACATCCAAGCTAGAAGATTATCTCTAGGTCACAAACAATTAACTGAAAACCCTTGGGATAAATTCGAAACTAAATACGCTGAAGGAACTGTACACGCTGGTAAAGCTGTAGAAGTACACGATAAAGGTGCTTCTGTACAATTTGAAGATGCTGAAGTTGAAGCTTTCTGCCCATCTAGATTATTAGAGAAAGAAGATGGATCTAAAATCAAGAAAGGTGAAGAGGCTGATTTCAAGGTAATCGAATTCAACAAAGAGTTTAAAAGAGTAGTAGTTTCTCACACAGGAATCTTCAGAGATGAGGAGAAAAAGAATGTGAAAGAATCTGCTAACAGAAATGTATCTTCTTCATCTAATAACGAAGAAAGATCTACTCTAGGAGATATCGATGCATTAGCAGAATTGAAAAAGAAAATGGAAGGAGGTAAATAATCTCACTCACATTTTAATATAAGAACCACTCGCAAGAGTGGTTTTTTTTTAATATGATTTTAGATAAAAACTCTTAAATTTTACGCTTTAATATATTTTATGAATAATTCAATATAAATTCAATTTCATTGGTTTTTAATTGTACATTTGCGCACTTATAAATTAAAATGAAAAAAGTAGTTTTACCGCTTGTAATTGTTGTTTTATCAACATTATCCTTGAAATCATTTGCACAGTCTAATGAAAATTTAATTAAAAATTATATTTCTCAAAATAAAATTAAAGAATATAAGAAATCAGATCTTAATGAATTTGTTATAGATAATGTAGATTCTTCAAAATCATTAGATGGTGATATAATTAAAACACAACAAACTTATAAAGGTTATCCGGTTTACAATGCAGTTGCTACTGCTTTAGTAAAAAATGATAAAATTGTTTATTACACAGATAATTTTATTAAAGATTATAAAGTCGCTGCTGAAGCTACAGCTTCAATTACCCCAAAAATAGCCCTTAACAAAATAGCTCTTGATGTTGGAAAAGCCGAAATTTCTAATCTTCCAATTATTAAATTTTCTGATGCTGGAAATAATAAGCATCTCGCTGCTAAACAAAGATTGGTATATGTTTCCGATGAATCTGGAAGTTTGAAGTTTGCGTACGAATTTTTAGTACACGAGCCTAAATCTTCTAACCATTGGAGTTATCTTATAGATGCACAGTCGGGAAATATTTTAAGTAAAGAAAATATTAATCTATCTTGTAACTTTCACGAAGGAGCTTATAGTAGAGATTCTGAAAGTTACAGTGTTTTATTTCCTCAAAATAAGGAATATTACAATACAAGTAAAAACAGTTTGGTTTTGTCGGCAGACAATGCTTCGTACAATGTTTTTGCACTACCAACCGAAGCTCCAACTTTTGCTTCGAGAAGTATAGTTACCAATCCCTGGATTTTAGCATCTTCACCAGAAGGGTGGCATTCTAATGGGTTGCTTCATTATACCATAACAAGAGGTAATAATGTCTATGCTTATGATGATAAAGATGATGATGAAACTACTTTCGGATTGTCTCCTGATGGAGGAAGTGTAAGAAATTTCAATTTTCCTTATGATGCTAATGCGAAAGCAATTAATAATTTATCTGCTTCTACTACCAATTTGTTTTATATAAGCAATATGGTGCACGATATTTTTTACAAATTTGGCTTTACAGAATCCGCAAGAAACTTTCAGAATAATAACTTCGGAAATTTAGGAGCAAGTGATGATGAGGTTTTTGCTGAGTCTCAAGATGGAGGAGGATATAATAATGCTAATTTTGCACCTTATCCTGATGGGTATAATCCAATAATGCAAATGTATCTTTGGATTGCGTCTAATAAAAGGTTGTTTTATAATGCTCCTTCGGATGCAGTTTCACGAAATGTTGTTGGAAGTTATGCGCAATTTGGTCCAGAACTGAATGATGTAGGTGTTACCGGAGATGTAAAATTTGCAAGCAATGTTACAGGTTGTACACCTTTTCCTGCTGGAGAGTTCACAGGAAAAATAGGTCTTATTGAAAGAGGAGGTGGTTCTAACTGTAGTTTCCCTGTAAAAGTTAAAAATGCTCAGGATGCAGGTGCGATAGGAGTTATTATTTATAATGATGCGGCAAATGGATCTACATTGGGAATAATGCAGGGAACAGATCCTACAATTACAATTCCGTCGATTTTAATAAGTAATTCTGAAGGAACATATATTAAGAGTAAATTATTTTCAAATATACCGGTGAATGTAGATTTAAGACTCGATGCAAAATACGATGGAAGTTTTGATAACGGTATTGTTACTCATGAATATGGACATGGGATTTCCAATAGATTAACAGGAAGTGGGTATAATTGCTTAAACTCTAACCAGAGCAAAGAACAAATGGGCGAAGGTTGGTCAGATTTCTTTGCATTAATGCTAACCAACAAGCCAGGAGATAATGCATCAGTGGCAAGAGGCATAGGTACGTATGCTTCTGGGCAACCTATTACTGGCGGAGGGATAAGACCTGCAAAATATTCTCCTAATTTTGCTATAAATGCTTATACTTATGGAAATACAAACGGAATGCAGTATAATAACGGCTCAGCTATAGTTCCAGATGTTCATTCAATTGGTTTTATTTGGGCAACAATGCTTTGGGATCTTAATTGGGAATATGTAAATAAATATGGATATTCATCCGATGTTACTTCAAATCCCACAAGTGGAAGTGCGAGAGTTTTACAATTAGTAACTAATGCACTAAAACTACAAGCGTGTAATCCAACTTTTATAGATGGAAGAAATGCTATTTTGGCTGCAGAAATGGCAAAAACGGGTGGTGCAGACAGATGTATGATCTGGAGAACTTTTGCTAAAAGAGGTCTTGGAGTAGATGCTTCTGCGGGAACTAAAACAAGCATTAATGATCAAACAGAAGATTTTACAGTTCCTACAGAATGTGTGCTTTCAACTTCTGAAACAGAAAGTGTTAAAAATACAGCAATTTCAATTTATCCAAATCCAGCCAAAAATGAATTTTTCATTAATTTCCCGAAAAATATTTTAGGAAAAGTGAATGTGGAAATCTACGATATGTCGGGTAAACTTGTTACTTCAGAAAATAAAATTTCTCCCGATTCTAAAAAATCAATTTCTACAGATAAATTGGTTAATGGAACGTACATGGTGAAGGTAAAAGGCTTAGGTATCAATACAACAGCTAAAGTTATCGTATCCAAATAGTAATTTTAAAAATTATTAATACAAAGACTGTTTCATTAGAGACAGTCTTTTTTATTAGAAAGATTTCTTACTTTTATAAGGCGAAAAGTGTAGTTATGAATAGTAAATTTACTTTTAAAATAAATATGATATATTTTTTTATTCTTTTTATTTTAATTCCGTATTCTTTTTTTTCTCAGGAAAACCAAAGATTGCTGAAAAATTATATCTCTACTACACAAATTCAGAATTTTGAAAAACCGGATTTAACGGATTTTGAAATAGATAATACTGATTTTTCTCAATCGTTAAATGCAGAGATTGTGAAAACTCAGCAAATTTTCAAAGGGTTTCCGGTATATAATTCTGTGGGTACTGCTGTTATTAAAGATCAAAAAATAATTTATTATGAAGATAATTTCATTAAAAACTATTCTTATGTTTCATCAGAAATAGCGTCTGTTACCAAAGAGAAAGCACTTCAGAATATTTCAACTTTTTTGAATGAAAAAGAAATTGAAAATTATGCAATTCTTAATGAATCCGATAGAGAGCCAGAAAATAAAGGTTTTGTCAGACAAAAACTGGTGTATTTTACAGATCGGTCAGATTTGAAATTGGCTTATCAGTTTTCTGTAAAAGATTTAAAAAGTTCAAAATTTTGGAATATCATTGTTGATGCTCATTCAGGGGAAATTATTCTGAAAGAAAATCTAACATTAAGCTGCAGTTTTCATCCTGATGCCTATTCTCGGAATATCATAAACCCAAACTTAGAAAATAAGAAAGAAGAGGTAAAAAAATCACTTCTTTCACCTGATAACGCAAACTATAACGTATTTCCTTTGCCTATAGAAGCACCTACATTTGGAAATCGCTCCATAGTATCAAATCCTTGGATTTTATCTTCTTCACCAGAAGGATGGCATTCAACAGGAATAGATAAATATACCATTACAAGAGGAAACAATGTTTTTGCATATGAAGATAAAGCAGATAAAAATCAGCCAGGATATTCTCCGGATGGGGGTTCTGCACGAAGTTTTAATTTTCCTTTTTCTCTTAATGGAAGCCCAGCCTTCAATCAAAATGCGGCAATTACCAACTTATTTTATACAACCAATAAAGTTCATGATATATTTTATCAGTTTGGTTTTACAGAATCTGCACGAAATTTTCAGCAGAATAATTTCGGGAAAGGTGGTGTCGGAAACGATTATCTTTTAGCTGAAGCTCAAGACGGCGGTGGACTGAATAATGCAAATTTTACTACTCCAGCAGATGGAAATAAACCTGTTATGCAAATGTATCTTTGGTCTACGGTAAACAGGTATTTTTATTATAATGCACCTGCTTCAGCGGTTGTGCGTATTCCTCAGGCAAGTGCTGCCCAGTTTGGTCCTTCATTAAATAATGTTGGCGTAACAGGCGATGTGGTAGTAGCAAATGTAATAAATGGGTGTTCACCGTTAGCTGCCAATTCTTTAGCAGGAAAAATTGGGCTTATTGAAAGGGGAGGTGGTACGAACTGTACTTTTGTATCGAAAGTGAAGAATGCTCAAGATGCTGGTGCAGTTGCTGTAATCATTTATAACAATCAGGGAGCAGCAAATTTTCCTTCTTCGATGGGAGGAATAGATCCGTCTATAACTATACCTTCAGTTTTAATCAACTATACAGAAGGAGAATATATTAAAACACAATTAAATAATTCTTTAACAGTAAATGTAAGCCTGAAAAGCGATCCCAATACTGCAGTAACTCCCGATGGAAGTTTTGATAATGGAATTATTACTCACGAATACGGTCATGGAATTTCAAACAGATTAACCGGAAACGGATTTACTTGCCTTTCAGCAGTTCAAAGTAAAGAACAAATGGGAGAAGGATGGTCAGATTTTTTTGCTTTAATGCTTACCAACAGCCCAGGAGATAATGCTTCAGTTCCTAGAAGTGTAGGCTCCTATGCAAGTGGAGAACCTAAAACCGGATTGGGATTCAGACCTGCAAAATATTCTCCGGATTTTTCTGTGAACGATTATACTTACGGAGATACCAATGGAATGGAGTTTGAAGAGGATTCACAGATAGTTCCGGATGTTCACAGAATAGGTTTTGTTTGGGCATCGATGCTTTGGGATTTACATTGGCAGTATGCAGCAAAATATGGTTATTCCTCAGATGTTGTAACAGATAAAAATAGTGGAAGTGCCAAAGTTTTACAGTTGGTAACCGATGCATTAAAATTACAGACCTGTAATCCTACGTTTATTGATGGCAGAAATGCAATTTTGGATGCAGAAATTATTACTTCTAAAGGAGAAGACCGTTGTATGATTTGGAAAACATTTGCAAGAAGAGGTTTAGGATTGAATGCATTAGCAGGAAGCAAAACCAATATAAACGATCAGGTAGAAGATTTTTCTGTACCTGCGGACTGTAGAGACGGTAATACAAATGCTCCCGTAGACCGAAATCTCATTAGAATATATCCCAATCCTGCAAAAGATGAATTTTTTATTTATTTGAAAGATAATACCATAGGTAAATTGTTTGTTCAGGTGTATGATATGTCCGGAAAACTTGTGTTATCCGAAAACAGATCTTCTCCAGATGCAAGAATTCCTGTTTCTACTAAAGATTTCGAAAATGGAGTTTATGTAGTAAGTGTTCAGGGAATTGGGGTAGATTTTAAAACAAAACTGATTGTTCAGAAATAATTTTGTAATTGCTTCTGTAAAAAATAACAATATTATTTATTGTATATTTGCCGGCTTTTTAAAAAATTATGAAGAAGAACATTGTAAAAGGAATTTTGTTTGTGGCATTGGGAGCCAGCGTTTATGGGATGTTGGCAACTTTCGTTAAAATGTCTTATAAAGATGGTTATACAACAGCAGAAGTTACTACGTCACAGTTTGTTTTAGGGTTAGTAGGACTTTTAATTTTGAATTTTATTCAGACAATAACTTCTAAAAAGAAACTTTCATCACCCACTGCAAAAGAAACGAGAGGTTTGGTTTTTGCAGGAACTTCGTTGGGATGTACAAGTTTGTTTTATTATATTTCAGTTCAGTATATTGCTGTTTCGGTTGCAATTGTCCTTTTAATGCAGTCGGTTTGGTTCAGTGTTGTAGTAGAAAGCTTTTTGGTGAAAAAATTTCCCAACGCAAGAAAAATATTGGCAACCATTATTGTTTTATGCGGAACTGTTTTAGCAACTAATTTAATTCATTTGGAGGTAACGCTCGATTGGAGAGGGATATTTTGGGGTTTATTGGCGGCGGCATCATTTACGGCAACCATGTTTACTTCCAATACCATAGCCACGCATCTTCCGGTACTTAGAAAAAGTATTATTATGTTGAGTGGTGGCTCTGTTATTATACTTATATTTTTGTTTTTTGCTCAGATAGGTCCTATGCATTTTGATGCGCTAAAATTATTTTATTTAAATTTTACAGACAATACAGCACACATAAAGCCATTTAATACATCTATTTTTTGGAGTTACGGTTTTGTATTGGCACTATTTGGAACCATAATACCGCCCATTTTATTCAACTTGGGATTTCCTAAAACAGGTTTAGGTTTGGGAAGTATTATATCGTCTTTAGAACTCCCGGTTTCCGTAACGATGGCATTTTTTATGTTAAATGAAAAAGTAATATTAATTCAGTGGATCGGAATTCTTTTAATTCTCATGGCAATTATTTTAATGAATTTGCCTTCAAAAAAGAATAAATCAGAAATTCAGATTACCTAAATATTTTAAGAACCGTTTCTTTTGAAACGGTTTTCTTTTTACCATTGTTTTCTTCTTGCATATATAAAAGTTATTACTACAATGGCGAGCATGATGCCTAAAGTAATATAATAGCCAGATTTGGTGTGGAGTTCAGGCATATTGTCAAAATTCATTCCGTATAAACCTGCAATAAAGGTGATGGGTAAAAAATATACAGAATAAATTGCCAAAACTTTCATTACCTGATTGGCTTTCTGATCCGAAAGGGCTAAAAACATAGAAATTAAGTTGGTAATTTGGGCATTAAGATGATCGAAATCTGTTAAAACATCTTTGTGCTTATCCTTTAAATCTACAAATTCTGCATCCTGAATATCAAGCAGCTTAAACTTATCAATAGCATCAATAGAAATAGTCATTACACGGGAGTTGAGACCAGATTTTCTTTTCAGTCGGTATAGTCTTCGGATTTCGTTGGTGTGGTTGGTATTTTTCAGGAAAATTTCATTTTCGATATTATCCATTGTTTCAAATAGGCTCAGAGATTCATCATCAAAGCTTTTCATAATGAGCAGACTTATTTTCAGAGCTATTTTATCGGGAGAATAAAATTCATTATTGGCAGAAAGACTTTTTTTGGTTTCAGAAATACTTTTTGTTTTCATTCTGTGGATGGTGATAATCGTTTTTTCAAGAATGAAGATTCCTATTTTTGTGCTGATATCGCTTATAGTATTCAGGTTTTTCCGTTCCAGTTCAGTACTTTCACGCAGGAGAAAAAATTTCACATCACCATCTTCCTCATATTTTGGGAGGTGGTTAGGATCCATGGTGTCTTCCAGAAGAAGATTATTAATTTGGTATCTTTCATGTAGAAACTGCATGTCTTCTGGAGTTGGAGCTTCTACGTCTATCCATTCGCAGTTAGAATCTCTGTAAAATGTATTAATCGGCATAAAGTAAAAATACTGATATTTTAAAATAGTATGTATTCAATAAGTTTTATATTTGCCAAAATTAAACAAACTATATGATTAAAAGTACAATAAAAGGAATAGGATTTCATGTCCCAGATCATGTTGTTACCAATGATGATTTAGCAAAATTAATGACGACCAATGACGAATGGATTACAGAGCGTACCGGCATTAAAGAAAGAAGACACCGTCTCAACCGAAATGATTCTCACGAAACTTCTGCATATTTAGGATTTAAAGCTTCCGAAAAAGCACTTCAAGATGCAGGTTTAAGTTCAAAAGATATAGATTACATTATTTTTGCAACGCTTTCTCCAGATTACTACTTTCCTGGATGTGGAGTTTTACTTCAGGAAATGTTAGGCTGTGATACTATTGGAGCTTTAGATGTAAGAAATCAGTGCTCCGGATTTATATATGCGATGAGTGTTGCCAATGCATTCATAAAATCTGGTACATACAGAAATATTCTTGTTGTGGGAGCTGAAATTCATTCATTTGGGTTAGATTTTTCGGATGAAGGAAGAGGAGTATCTGTAATTTTCGGTGACGGAGCAGGAGCAGTAGTTCTTTCTGCAACCGAAGATGAAAATGCAGGAGATATTTTGGCAATGAACATGCATTCTGAAGGGAAATATGCAGACGAACTCTGTACGCAGTTTCCGGGTTCCAAATTTGGCTGGAGCGACAGGATGAGAAAAGAACCAGAAAATGTAACCAATAAAGAAGTATATCCTATTATGAATGGGAATTTTGTTTTCAAGAATGCTGTAACACGATTTCCGGAAACCATGCAGGAGGCATTATCTAAGGCAGGTAAAACGATAGAAGATTTGGATATGTTTATTCCACATCAGGCAAATCTCCGAATTGCTCAGTTTGTACAGCAGAAATTTGGACTTCCGGATGAAAAAATATATAACAATATTCAAAAATACGGTAATACAACTGCAGCATCTATCCCGATAGCGCTAAGTGAAGCGATTGAAAAAGGGAAAATTAAAAGAGGGGATTTAGTTTTACTATCCGCTTTTGGTAGTGGCTTTACTTGGGGAAGTATTTTGTTTGAATATTAATAGACTTTTTTTATAGCTTATCTTTACCTCCATTTGGAGGTATTTTTATGTAATTACCTTTTATTTTCGGGCGTTTATTTATCCAATCTTAATACATTCCTAGCTTTCAGATAAAAAAAGCAAACAGTTGTTTAAAAAAATAGTGGCTGATATCCATGCTGTTATGGTGTTAATGTTACGTGAGGGTAAATTTTATGTTAAATTAATTTGT
>NZ_JADQBD010000001.1:0-143792 GCF_017808115.1 Chryseobacterium sp. RR2-3-20
TCTTCTGTCCCAAAATGTGCTGAAAAACTGAATAAATTCATATCTAATTGTTTGATTACTACAAATATACAAAAGTTATGATAAATTACGGATATTCATAAAAATAATTTAAAATTTAAAGAAATGAAAAAAATTTTTGTTGCTACAGCATGTATCCTCATGTTCACTCAATCTTGTAAAGAAAAAAAAGAAGCCGTAATTACTAATGATAAAGATACTGTAGTCGTTAAAAGTGATAGTACGAATATCGAAAAGAAAAGTGATAAAGAACCCAATATAATAAGTAAAAATTTAGGCAAATATCCTTCTGAAATTAAATTATTTGCGGACAACACAATCGGAAGCCGAATTAAAACCCTTTCAGGTAAACATTATGATGCGATTGTTAAAAACTTCAATGTAGAAAGTCCTATTGTGGAAGAAAGTGAAATTTATAAAACTACAGGCTGCAAGAAAAATGATTGCCCCACTTATAGTACAACCATATTATATGATGCAAAAAATGATAATCTCAACATTATTATTAATGAAAATTCAAAATCTACAGTATTGAAAGAAAAAGGAGAAATACCATATTCATCAACACTGAAATCAAAATAACAAAAAGGCTGGCTCAAAATGAGTCAGCCTATTTTAAATACATCACGATTATTATTAAGAAGTAAAATTATCTTTCAAAATTTCAAGCTTACCAATCAATATTTCATCTTACAATCACTTTATTTTCTCAATAATTATTTTTTTAGCAGGCTCCTTTACTTCATAATCTTTAAAAAATTCTTATTTTTGCAAATTATATAATACAGACACAGTATGTTTAATAGTTTACAGGATAAATTAGACAAAGCACTTCATAATATTTCCGGACGCGGAAAAATCACTGAGATTAACGTTGCGGAAACCGTAAAAGAAATCCGAAGAGCATTGGTAGATGCCGATGTTAATTATAAAGTAGCCAAAGATCTTACCAAAAGAGTTCAGGATAAAGCTTTAGGACAAAACGTTCTTACTTCGCTCACTCCGGGACAATTAATGACAAAAATTGTTCATGACGAATTGGTAGATTTAATGGGAGGATCGCAGGAAGGCATCAATCTTTCGGGAAAACCTTCTGTTATTTTAATTGCAGGTCTTCAGGGTTCTGGTAAAACTACTTTTTCGGGAAAACTTGCCAATTATTTAAAAACTAAAAGAAATAAAAAACCTCTTTTGGTAGCGTGTGATGTTTACCGTCCTGCAGCTATCGATCAGCTAAAAGTTTTGGGTGGACAAACGGGGGTTCCTGTGTATACCGAAGAAGGAGCAACCAACCCTTCTACCATTGCTGAAAATGCTATTAATTTTGCAAAATCTAATGGTCATGATGTCGTAATTGTGGATACAGCAGGTCGTTTGGCGATTGATGAGCAGATGATGAACGAAATAAAATCTGTTCATTATTTCATTAAACCTAACGAAACGTTATTTGTTGTTGACTCAATGACGGGTCAGGATGCTGTGAATACAGCGAAAGCATTTAACGATGCATTAAATTTCGACGGAGTTGTTTTAACGAAATTAGACGGTGATACTCGTGGTGGAGCCGCTTTAACCATTCGTTCAGTAGTAGAAAAACCAATTAAATTTATTTCTACTGGAGAAAAAATGGAAGCTTTAGATCTTTTCTACCCAGAAAGGATGGCAGACAGAATCTTGGGAATGGGAGACGTTGTTTCCTTAGTAGAAAGAGCTCAGGAGCAGTTTGATGAAGAAGAAGCCAAAAAACTTCACAAGAAAATTGCTAAAAATGAATTTGGTTTTGATGATTTCTTAAAGCAGATTAACCAAATCAAAAAAATGGGTAATATGAAAGACCTTATGGGAATGATTCCTGGGGTTGGAAAAGCCATTAAAGATGTAGAAATAAGTGATGATGCATTTAAACATATTGAAGCCATTATTCACTCGATGACTCCAGATGAAAGAAGAAAACCTTCCATTATCAATACTCAGAGAAAAAACAGAATTGCAAAAGGTGCCGGAAGAAAAATTGAAGATGTAAACCAATTGATGAAACAATTCGACCAAATGGGTAAAATGATGAAAATGATGCAGGGTCCTCAAGGAAAGCAAATGATGCAGATGATGAGCAAAATGCCAAATATGCCGGGAATGGGCGGAATGTTTGGAAAATAACTAAACCAAAATTCAATGATACAACTCTCAGATTTTTTCTGAGAGTTTTTTTATGATTGTTTTCAGAATTCTTCAAATTTTATAGAAATGAAAAATCAAAAAACAGCTATTTAGATATAAAATTTTAATTTTAATCTAAATGACAATTTCTGTGGTATTTTTCACTTCCGAAATGGTAAATGAGCTGTGTGTACTTGCAATATGCTGCAATGTAGTAAGTTTAGAAAGCATGAAATTGCGATAATCCTCCATATCTTTTACACAGATTTTCAGAATATAATCGTAATCTCCACTCACATGAAAGCATTCTGAAACTTCATGAAGATCCATTATCTCCCGTTCAAACTGCATTACAAATTCTTTTTTATGCTGAGTAAGTTTTACATGACATAAAACCAAAAATTTACGCTCAATCTTCCCCCTGTCGACCAAGGCAACATACTTAGAAATTACTCCAGAATTTTCGAGTTTTTTAATTCTCTCATATACCGCAGTCACCGAAAGATTAAGCTTATGCGATAACTCTTTGGTGGTTTGCTTACCATCCTGCTGCAAAAATTTCAGCAATTTTCTGTCGGTTTCATCAAAACTCATAGAAAATATTTTTATGTATTGAATAGTTTATTAAAAACTATAAATTTTAATTCTACAAAATTACTAAATACTAGTTTTATTTTCTAAATATATACCAATTTGTTGTAATAAAGATGCCAATTATTAATTTTTAAACAAAAAAAATATGGAACACTTTAACGCAGCAAACGAAATTCAGGATTTACAGTATTTTGGTGAATTCGGAGGAGTAAACCCTTCTATTTCAGACAGCTCTACATATACATTTCTATCGGCAAAAACCATGTTCGATACTTTTGAAGGAAATGCTGAAGGCTGTTATTTGTATTCTCGCCACTCCTCTCCCATGAATCTTTATCTTTCGCAGGCATTAGCTAAAATGGAAAATACGGAAACAGCCAATGTTACCGCTTCAGGAATGGGTGCAATTACCTCTGTTCTTATGCAACTGTGCAAAAGCGGAGATCATATTATTTCGAGCAGAACTATTTATGGAGGAACCTATGCTTTCATGAAAAATTTTCTTCCGCCATTTCAAATAGAAACCAGTTTTGTAGATATCGGCAATTTTGAAGCTATCGAAAATTCTATACAGCCTAATACAAAAATAATTTATTGTGAAAGCGTAAGTAATCCGTTACTAGAAGTTGCAGATCTAAGAAAACTTTCTGAAATCTGTAAAAAACATAACCTGAAACTGGTGGTTGACAATACTTTTTCACCACTTTCTATTTCTCCAACATTATTAGGAGCCGATATTGTCATTCATTCTCTTACAAAATTTATCAACGGAAGCAGTGATACTGTGGGTGGTGTTTATTGTGGAAGTCAGCAATTTATTGATGACACCAAAAATGTAAACAACGGAGCATGCATGCTTTTGGGACCAACCATGGACAGTTTGCGTTCTGCAAGTATTCTTAAAAACCTGAGAACACTTCATATCCGAATAAAACAGCACAGTTACAATGCGTTGTTTCTTGCTGAAAAATTTGAAAATGATGGCTTAAAAGTCTCTTATCCGGGATTAAAATCTCATAAAAACCATGAACTGATGAAAACCATGATGCATGAAGAATATGGCTTTGGCGGACTTCTCACTTTAGATGCAGGAAGTACCGAAAAAGCAAATGAACTGATGGAATTGATGCAGCAGGAAAATTTGGGCTATTTGGCAGTGAGCTTGGGATTCTATAAAACATTATTTTCTTGCTCCGGAAGTTCAACATCTTCAGAAATTCCTGAAGAAGAAAGAGAAGCTATGGGAATTTCCGATGGATTGATTAGATTCTCTATCGGTCTGGATCACGATATACAAAGAACATATGAAAAAATGCGAGAATGCATGCTGAAAACAGGGGTTCTACAATATGAAACATCATCCATATTATAATTATTGCTGATAAAAGCTGTCTTCGGACAGCTTTTATTATTAAGTAGAAATTATTTAAAACTATTGAAATTCAGATTTTTCAGAATTTAACAAATAATAAAAATTCATCAATCTTTATGAAAGTGCTTTGGAAATGCTTCTTCAGGCTGAATTTTGAAAATATTTAATAAAATCCAAGATTTTAAAAAGCCATAACCATAAGAAAACATTTGAATGTAGGTAGAAATTACAGCCATTGCTCCGATAGCAATATTTCGTGTGACGATCATTGCATGAATGCATACAAGAAATGTGTAAAGACCATAAAATGCCAAAATAACCCCTTTTCCCAAGAGAAAATATTCTATAAATCCTAAAATATATCCCAGTAAAAACAGGCTTGGAAAAGCAAAAGAAATTTTCACATATTTTGGATGACGCTGGTTAAGAATAGGTCTTGCACAACCAAACTGATATACCTGTTTAGAAAATTTACCAAAATCTACTCTTCTCTTATGATATACCGCAATATCATCAAAAAATGCAGTGGTATAACCGTTTTCCCACAACGTCATCGAAAGATCTGGATCTTCACCGATACGCATCTCAGAAAAACCTCCTACTTTTTCAAAAACTTCTTTCTTCACACCCATATTAAAACTTCGTGGCTGAAATCTGGATACAGCTTTTTTGCTCCCTCTTATGCCTCCCGTTGTAAAAACCGAAGTCATAGAATAGGAAATAGCTTTCTGCATCAGATTGAAGCCTTTATGTGCTTTATCTGCTCCTCCAAAGGCATCACAAGGAATGTTTACAATGTCATTTTTAATATGTTCAATATAATCTTTTTCTACAATTACGTCGCTGTCTACAAAAACCAGCCATTCTTTGGATGCTCTTCTTGCACCGTAATTTCTGGACAATCCGGGTCCGGAATTATCTTTTCTGAAATATTTTATATCTAAAATCCCATCAAAATTATGGATGGTGGGTTTCAAATCTATGAGAGAGCCATCATCTACAATAATGATTTCAAAATCTTTATCGGTTTGTGCAGTAAGAGAATTTAAAAGCTCAAAAAGCTCATCTTTCCTGTTAAATATTGCGACTACTATGGAAATGGTTGGTTTCAAATGAATAAATTTTCAGAATTTTTAAACTTCTTTTTCGAAATACAGCATATAATATTTGCCCTTTTCATCCTGTCCCTGTTCCAACATTTTACGGTCTCCGTGGATATAAATATGGAAGTTTTTATCTAATTTAATGATACTTTTAAAATGTCTCTGCGTTTTCTTTACTGCCGCTTCGCTTATCGGGAATTCTTCGGCAATATTTATCTGCATATCTTGTTCGTAATCTGTTTTAAAGTTATTAAAACTTTCAATTACATGTTCGTCTCCCAATACTTCAGTCGTAAAATCATCAAGCTTAAATTCTTCTTTTTCTTTAAAAAACTGAATAGACTTGTTTAAGAAATCTGCCTGATCTGCTTTAGAAACTTCAAATTCCTGCGGAAGCTGTTTTGTAATATAATCTTTATAAACCATTAAAGCTTCCTGGGTGTGAAAATATTCGTCATCACGCTGTTTCACTTTCAGAAAATCTTCGAACCAGTAGTACATATCGCCATTTTTATTATTGTCTACAACCGACAGTACATAACCACTTTCTTTATTGTTATTATAAATTAACGCCGCTTTATCTATTTTAGAAAGGCTAATTCCCTGGTCTTTTTCAATTTCAAAAGATTCGTTCTGAGGAAATATTTTAAGGAAAGACTCTCTTTTTTCAGTTTTAAAAATCCCTATTTTATCTACTTTTTCTGTTCCTTCTCTTTCATCTTCAAAAAACACGATAAACAACTCTCCTCCCTGAACTCTTGGGTTTTCGGCGGCATCGAAAAGATGTTTGGCAATATTTTCGGATTCCCATAGAAATTTAGATTTATCTTCAAAAATTTCTGAAACCGAGCTGAAAACAGGGTTATTTACCAAATAAGTATCGCTGTAAAATTGATACGTTTCTTCGGTTTTGAACGAGCCTAAAAAATAATTCTCCAGCATTTCTCCAGTTCCTTCGTCCAGCTGAAGCTCTTCTTGGGAAAGAATGAGAGATTCACCATTAATTTTATTTCCTACTCTGTGTACTATTATTTTTGAAAACATGCTCTATAATTATATTGGATTGCAAATATATTCAATCTTCTTATCTATATGAATTTAATTTAACCAAAATTTCAAGCTTAAAAAATGAAAAACCTTTACATTTGTAGTCTTAAAAGTTAGTTCTAAAATGTTAAGGAAAATTACCATTGCTGCGGTTGTATTTTTATCTGCGGCAAACTTTAATGCTCAAAAAAATAAAAACACCCAGCTCGAAAGACCGAAACTTGTCGTAGGTCTTGTTATCGACCAAATGAGGTGGGATTATCTGTACAGATATTATAACAAATATGGGAATGATGGTTTTAAAAGACTTCTGAATAAGGGTTTTTCTTTCAATAATGTGATGATTCCTTATGTTCCAACAGTTACGGCAATTGGACATACTTCTATTTATACAGGTTCTGTACCTTCTATACACGGTATTGCTGGAAATGACTGGACCGATAAAAAAACCGGAAAAAGCATTTACTGTACCGAAGATGCTGAAGTACAAGGTGTAGGAACCAATAGCCAAAAAGTGGGCGGACATTCTCCAAAAAATCTTTGGAGTACCACCATAACCGATCAACTGAGAATGGCAAGTAATTTCCAGTCTAAAGTGGTTGGCGTTTCTCTAAAAGACCGTGCTTCTATTTTACCCGCAGGACACAATCCTACAGGAGCTTTTTGGTTTGATGAAAATACCGGAAACTTTATTACGAGTTCTTATTACATGAACAGTCTTCCGAATTGGGTAAATAAGTTTAACGAACAAAAACTGGCAGAAAAACTGGTTGCCAATGGTTGGAATACTCTACTTCCTATTGAACAGTACACCGAAAGTACAAGAGACGACGTTCCTTGGGAAAAACCTGTTGGAAAGGCAGAAAAACCCGTTTTTCCTTATTCAAATTTAGCCAAAGATTATGCTGAAAATAAAGGGGTACTGAGAACAACTCCGTTTGGAAATTCTTACACTTTAAGGTTTGCAGAAGCGGCAATAGACGGTTATCAGTTGGGAGAAGACTCTATTACAGATTTTCTTGCCATCAACATCGCTTCTACAGATTATGTAGGGCATTCTTACGGACCGAATGCTATTGAAGTTGAAGATACTTATCTTAGATTGGATATAGAGCTGGCTAACTTTTTCAAGCTTCTTGATAAAAAAGTGGGTGAAGGAAATTATCTTGTTTTCTTATCCGCAGATCACGGAGGTACACATTCTGAAGGGTACATGAAAGAAAACAAAATGATGACCGGCTTTTTTGATGATGGTTTGGAAAAAAATCTTGGTGAAGAACTGGAAGCAAAGTATGCATCAAGCAAAATTATTCTGGGGATAGATAATTATCAGATATATCTTAATCAGGAGCTTATTAAAGAGAAAAAACTGGATGAAGCAGCCATTAAAAAAAGCATTATTGATAATTTGAATAAAGACCCTCGTGTTTTATATGCTGTAGATCTAAAAGAAGTTGCTTCGGCACCAATTCCTGAACCTATTAAATCTAGGATAATTAACGGATATAACTGGCAAAGAAGCGGTGATATACAAATTGTTTCTCATGACGGAATGCTTCCTAATTATGCTAAAAAAGGAACTACTCACAGTGTTTGGAACTCGTATGACGCTCATATTCCGCTTATTTTCATGGGTTGGAAGGTTTCTCATGGCGAAAGCAACGCTACGCATTATATGACCGATATTGCACCTACTATTGCTCAATTTCTTCGAATTGAGAACCCGAGTGGTAATGTAGGACAACCTCTGTTGGAAGTTTTAGGAAAGTAATCTTAATTTCAGATAAAAAATAATCCCGCAAAAAATTGCGGGATTATTTTTTTATTCGGTATCGTCTTCATCATCTTCATATTGCTCAAGATAATAAGCAAAAGAAAAACCTTGAGATTCTTCTTCCAAATCTTCCAGCGTATTGAGAAGATCTTCAAAGTTTTCCAGCTGATCTACACTCATATTAACAAATTCAAGATGAAATGGCATTTCCAGATCTCCTGTAATTACATCTGCAAGTGCATCCAAATTATCGCCAAAATATTCCGGAAGTTTTACTTTTTCTTTCAGTTGGGTGTAAAAATCTTCGTAATCTCCTATTTCTGCAAAGTCGATATATGTTGTTTTCATATTTTTTAAGAATAAAATTCGTGCAAAATTACACTTTAGAAATAAATTTATGCCTATTTCTTTTCAAAACTCCTGTAATGATCTTTAGTTAAGTACACATCACCATTTTTAGTGAAAATAATACGGTCTGCATTTCTGTTTCCGCAACTGTAATTTACATCCGCTTCAAAATATTTTTCATCTTTAGGAAGCCTTCCTTCTCTATTGCCAAAATAATCACCACCAATAGCTTTCCCTGGTAAAACTTCACAAAGATTGCCTTGAGAAGGATTCCATCCTTGTTTCTTAGCCTCAGATTTTGTAATGTAGTATTCCGGAAGACGGTGATTTTCTTTTACATAAGAAATTACTTTATTTTCTTCTGTTAGTTCAGTAATATCATTAAAATTCTGAGAATTATTATAATCATCAGTATTTTTCGTTTCACCGTATCTTACATCACTTATCGTTGTATTTTCTGCCTTTTTTTCTGCAATAAAATTATTATAAACATACATTACAGACATCCCGAAAAGCAATCCGAGACAGGCAAACATAACAGAACGGATTTTACTGTTCATCATTTCTTAGTTTTAATATGGGTTTAATTAGAAACAAAAATATATAAAAAACCGCTTCCAAAATGAAAGCGGTTCTAAAATTTATTTGAAATCCAAATTAGTATATCGCAGGATATTTCTGTGGATTTGTTTCATTAAACATAGCATAGATTTTTTCCACCATATCATCTGCAGAAGGTTTGCTGAAATAATCTCCATCACTGGCATAAGCAGGTCTGTGATTATTGGCAGATATTGTCATTGGATCCGAATCTAAGTATCTGAATGCCTTTTGCTTCTCTAAAATCTGTTGAGCAATAAAAGCTGAAGTTCCGCCTTCTACATCTTCGTCTATAACAACCAATCTGTTTGTTTTCTTTACAGATTCAGCAATTTCGTGTGTTAAATCGAAAGGAATTAATGACTGAACATCGATTACTTCAGCAGAAATTCCTAATTTTTCTAATTCTTCGGCAGCTTCCATTACAATTCTCCATGTAGAGCCATAAGTTACTAAAGTTACATCTTTTCCTTCTTTTGTAACTTCAATTTTTCCTACAGGAACGGTAAATTCACCTAAATTATCAGGCTGCTTCTCTTTCAGTCTGTAACCATTTAAACATTCTACAATTACTGCCGGATCATCACTTTGGAGCATTGTGTTATAAAATCCTGCAGCTTTTGTTAAGTTTCTTGGTACTAAAACCAAAATCCCTTTAGAAAGGTTTAAAATCCCTGCCATTGGAGAACCAGAATGCCAAACTCCTTCTAATCTGTGCCCTCTTGTTCTGATAATTACCGGAGCTTTCTGACCTCCTTTTGTTCTGTACTGAACTGTAGCCAAATCATCGCTCATCCCTTGTAAACAGTACAAAATATAATCTAAATACTGAATTTCGGCAATAGGTCTTAAACCTCTCATTGCCATACCAATTCCCTGGCCTAAAATTGTAGCTTCGCGAATTCCTGTATCGGCAACACGAAGTTCACCGTATTTTTCCTGCATGCCTTCCAAACCTTGGTTTACATCACCAATATTTCCGGCATCTTCACCAAAAACCAGAGTTTCGGGGTATTTTTCGAATATTTTATCAAAATTATTTCTAATTACTACTCTACCGTCTACAGTTTCTGAAGAGTCTGAGAAAACAGGTTTAATTTCTTTCACATTTTCAGCCTTCCATTGTGACTGGGAGTACAAATGAGAAGAATAATTGTCTTTTTCAACTTCAAAAATTTCGTTGTATTTCTGCATCAACAAATTTCTCTCTGAAGAGTTTGTTCCTCTTGTAGCCAAAAGAGACTTTCTTACCAAATGGAAAATATCTTTCTTCGCTTTAGAAACCAATTTATTGAATTGGGAAATATAATTTTCAATTTCAGAGTTCTGGCTTTTAAGATTTTCAACAAGAGGTAAAACCGAGCTCATTAAATCTGTAATAGTTTTCTGATAGTTTTCCCACGCCTGTTTTTGTCCGGCTTTCACTATTTTTTTGGCTTCTTCGTCAATTGCATCCAATTCTTCTGTAGTTGCCAAAACTTCTTCTTTGCCTTCTATTTCTATGGAATAATTTAAAATCCATTCTCTGAATTTCACCAATCCGTCAAACTGAGATTCCCAAGCCAAACGCTCTTCATTTTTATATCTTTCGTGAGAACCAGATGTGGAGTGACCTTGTGGCTGCGTTACTTCAATAACGTGAACTACAACCGGAACACTTTCTGTTCTTGCAAACTGCTCTGCTCTTGCAAAAGCATCCAATAATGCAGGATAATCCCAAGCTTTCACCTGAATAATTTCGCAACCCTGAAATTCTCCTTCTTTTCTCTGAAAACCGCTTAGCATTTCAGCAATATCTGCTTTTGCTCTCTGCTTCATTGTAGGAACAGAAATTCCGTATCCATCGTCCCAAATAGAAACAATCATCGGAACCTGTAGTGCACAGGCAGCATTCAATGTTTCCCAGAAATGACCTTCTGCAGTAGAAGCATCACCAATGGTTCCAAAAGCTATTTCGTTACCGTCTTTCGAGAATTTTTCTGAACCTTCAAACTGTACAGATTTATATATTTTTGAAGCCTGAGCTAATCCTAACAATCTTGGCATTTGTCCTGCAGTAGGCGAAATATCTGAGGAAATATTTTTCTGAGCCGTTAAATCTTTCCAGCTTCCGTCTTTATTTAAACTTCTTGTAGCAAAGTGCCCGTTCATCTGTCTTCCAGCAGAAGCAGGTTCTCTTTCAACACTTGTATCTGCATATAACTGAGCAAAGAAACTTTCTACAGACAAAGCATTTACAGCAAGTGCAAAGGTCTGATCTCTGTAATATCCTGAACGGAAGTCGCCATTTTTAAAAACTTTTGCCATCGCAAGTTGCGGAAGTTCTTTACCGTCCCCAAAAATCCCGAATTTAGCCTTTCCGGTAAGTACTTCTCTTCGTCCGAGATAAGACATCTCACGGGAAATTCTTCCGAGTTTATAATCTTCAAGAATCTGATTTTTAAAGTCCTGAAAGGAAATTTGCTGAGTTTCAATATAGGTTGTCTGCATAGCCAAATATTAAATATTTTTATTTTGAAGTATTTTGCTAATATACACTTTTTAAATTAATTTTAATTTTCAATAATATTTTTTAAAAATTTGATAATAAAAATTATTGTCTATATCTTAGTATAAAATTACGTTATGGAAAAAAAATCGAGCCATATTCTGAACGCCTCCAGCAATCTTTTGGGTTTTTCTCTGGTGATTATTACGTCTTTAAAGATCTCGAAATTCAGTTCCAATACGCATCTTGATGAATTTGCAGGTATTGCATGTCTGTTTTTTGCATTCAGTTGCTTTTTTTCTTTTCTGTCTATAAGAACCGACAGAGAAAAGCTGGCAAACAAGTGCGAAACGATTGCGGATTATTTATTTTTATCCGCTTTATTTTGTATTGTTTTATCTGTGATTATCGTAACTGTGAAAATTATTTAATCTAAAATTTTCTTTCAATAACGTAATCTAACATAAGATGTAAAGATTTTTTAGGCTCGGAATCCGGAAATTCATCCAAAATATTTTTGGCTTTTTGCTGAAAATCTTTCATTACCTGAACGGCATAATCTAAACCACCAGAACTTTTTACGAATGAAATAAGTTCTTTAACCCTTTTCTGATCGTTGTTGTAACGTTTTATGGTATCAAAATAATACTTCCTTTCGGTTTCGTTTGCAATTTTGAGAGTATGGATTAGAGGAAGAGTCATTTTTTGTTCTTTAATATCGATTCCTACAGGTTTACCGATAATATTCGAACTTAAATAATCAAACAAATCGTCTTTAATCTGAAATGCCATGCCGGTAAATGTTCCGAAATCCATCATTTTTTTTGCCAAAGCTTCGTCTACACCGTTAGAAAGTGCACCTATTTCACAACAAGCTGCGATAAGAGTAGCCGTTTTCTGCCTGATAATTTCGTAATAGACATCTTCTGTAATATCCAGTTTTCTGGCTTTTTCCAACTGAAGAAGTTCCCCTTCAGACATTTCGCGAATTGTTCTTGAAATAACGCTCAGCAAATCATAATCTTTATGATCTGTTGAAAGCAAAACCGCCTTCGAAAGGAGAAAATCGCCTACTAAAACAGCAATTTTATTCTTCCACAATGCATTTATCGAAAAGAAATTACGTCTTTTGAAACTTTCATCTACCACATCATCATGAACGAGTGTTGCAGTATGAATAAGCTCAATCATAGATGCTCCGCGATATGTTTTTTCGTTAACATTACCTGTAAGTTTGGCACAGAGAAATACAAACATGGGACGCATTTGCTTTCCTTTTGTTGTTACGATAAAACGGGTAACTTTATCCAACAAAGGAACTTTGCTCTGCATAGATTCATAAAACTTCTGCTCGAAAAGTTTCATTTCTTCATTGATCGGTCTCTTGATTTCTTCTACAATGTTTGCCACGAAGTAAGAATGAAAGGTGATTGTTGATTAATTCCCACAAAGATAATTGTTTTCGGCAAATATTAACAGTATTTAATTTGAATGTATGCTTTTTTATCTCATACCAAAAAATCAATTGTTATTAATAATCAAAAAAAATAAAATTATTGGAAGTGTTTTTTGGATTAAAACTTGTCTAATCCTTAAACCTTTCTTTTGGGATGAAGTATAGACTTTGTTTTTCTCCACCAAGCGGAGAGCTGAATTTTTCCCCAGAAATATAAATCCCATCCGAATTGACCGCAATACCTTCAATCTGACCTATAGATAATGCACTTCCCAGAAAAAAACGTTTCGGATTTTCTTTAAAAAAAATACCCGGCTCGGTTTCGTTATACACTTCAAGAAAGACTTCGGTTTTTTTGGTGTAGCCTATTAAATATAATTTTCCTTCAAAATAAGAAGCATCGGTAACTAAAAAATTGGTTTTGAAAGCTTCAAGCTTTATTGCTTCTTGTTTTTCAGAATTTTGCGGATCTATTGCATAATGAGCCGTTGATTTCGAAGTCCATTCTTTTGTAAAAAGATGTATTTTACCATTGAGAAAAATCATTGCTTCTGCATCGAAATCTGTAAATCTGTTTTTGGCTGAAAAATCTTTCTGTTCGGGATATTCAAAAGAAATAACTTTTAAAGAATCGTTTACAATGGTATTTTCTGAAAAAGGAACGCGATAGATTTTCAAATCTTTTCTTGTCCCAGAATTGTTGCCAAAATCTCCGATATAAAAGTTTTCACCATCGTTTGTAAGAGCTTCCCAATCTTTATTTTCAGCTTTTACCGTAAAATTTTGCAGAATTTCTCCTGATTTTGGATTGAGCTCAAAAATTTCCGGAGTATTTCCACTGTCGTTAAAAGTATATAATTTTCCGTTAAAAATATTCAAGCCGGATGTTTCCTGAACCTTTTCATTCAACGTAACAATTCTGAATTTTTTTATTTTGAAAATTCTTGCCTGTTGAGAAAACAAACAACCGGAAATCATGATTAATAGTAGTAAGAAAATCTTTTTCATCGGGTAAAATTAAACACTTCTTTTTTTAGGATTTTGAAATCAGAAAAAATATAAATTTTATAAAATAACCATAAAAATCAGTTTTCGATTGTCCTGAAAGTAAGATTTATCCTTGGAAAATTAATTTTTGAAGTTGGCGGAAGTCTGTGAAGCCAATTTTCCTGTGTATTACCTTTCATCACCAGTAAACTTCCGTTTTCCAGTAAAATGTCTATTCGTTCCTTGGTCTGTTTATGCTTAAACGAAAATTTTCTTTCTGCACGAAAAGTTAGCGATGCAATGGCTCCGTTTTTCTTTAAATCTTTTTCGCCATCACTGTGATATGCCATTCCTTCGCTGCCATCATGATATAAATTGAGAAGACAGGAA
This sequence comes from Chryseobacterium sp. RR2-3-20, assembly GCF_017808115.1. Classification (NCBI taxonomy): domain Bacteria; kingdom Pseudomonadati; phylum Bacteroidota; class Flavobacteriia; order Flavobacteriales; family Weeksellaceae; genus Chryseobacterium; species Chryseobacterium sp. RR2-3-20. Next base: position 14,335 of record NZ_JADQBD010000001.1, read on the forward strand.
TTATACGTTTCACCAGAAATTTTCTCACACTTCTGCTTCAGAACCAGCAATTCAGGAGTCCATATTTTAGCCAATTTTGTTCGGTTAGAATAGGTATATTCAAACGCTTTTTCCCCAAACCACGCCACTTTTCTTTTTGTGATGATTAATTTCCCAAAAATGATTGCCTCATCATTTTCCCAAGGAATCTGATTCAACAAATATTGGTAATATTTTCTGCATTCTTCTTCGTTGAAAATTTTCCCGTAATATTCGGTTTTTCCATCTTTTGGAAGAATACTGATCGGGAAATCCTGAATATCATCAAACAAACCGTTCATAATTAGAATAAATTATTAGATTGGAAAATGGCTAAATATTATTAAATTGAATCGGGATAAATATGTGAACTTTCCCAACCAATCATCATTTTTTTTCTTTCACTTCCCCACATATACCCCCCTATTTTCCCTGATGACTGAATTACTCTGTGACATGGAATGAGAAATGCAACAGGATTACTGCCAATAGCAGTTCCGACAGCTCTTGAAGCTTTAGGATTTCCTATTTTTTCCGCCAGATTACCGTAAGTTGACAGTTTTCCCATTGGAATAGTAAGCAAACTCTCCCAGACTTTAAGCTGAAAATCTGTTCCTTTCAAATGTAGTTTAATGGTACTTAATTGTGACCAGTCTTTATTGAAAATAGACAATGCATTATCCTGAAAATCATCTTTATATTCAAAAAAAGAAGCATTGGGAAATTTAACATATAAATCTCCCAATGCTTTATCATTTTCTTCTTCGAATGCCATATAACAGATTCCTTTATGTGTAGAAGCTGCAATCATTTTCCCGAAAGGACTTTCGAAAAAGCTATAATTTATTTTCAAGTTTTTTCCGCCGTTTTTGTATTCAGCCGGTGTCATTCCTTCCATTTTTACAAAAAGATCGTGTAATCTGCTTGTACTGGATAGTCCGGTACTTAAGGCAACATCAAACAGCGTTGCTTTGTCGTTTTTCAGCAAACTTTTGGCATGTTCTAAACTGATGAACTGGAGAAATTTCTTCGGACTGGTTCCTGCCCAATCCGAAAACATTTTCTGAAAATGAGCCGGACTAAGATTTATTTTTTCGGCAATTTCATCCAGATTAGGTTGCATTTTGAAATTTTCTCTAATGAAGCCTATTGCTTTTGCAATTCTCAGATAATCAAATTCTTTCTGATCGGACATTTTATTTTTGTTTATACAAATTTCAAGAGAAAAAACTGAATAAAAAATCCGTTTCCTGCGGAATTTTAATCTTTGTTGATGTGATAATATGCCAACATCTTATAATATAATTTTGCTGCTAAAAATGCTGTAGGTTTAGAATAAGGTGAATCCATCAATTCAACAATATCAAAAGCAACTACATTACATTTTTCGAATACTTTTCTCAGCAATTCCAACGTCGGATACCATTGCAAACCGCCTGGTTCCGGAGTTCCTGTAGACGGAGCAATCGAAGGATCGAAAGCATCCAAATCTATCGTAATATATACGTTTCCTGAAACTTTTTCTAATACATCGTTAACCCAGTTTTCGTTGTTGGCAATTTCGTGAGCAAAAAATACTCTTCCTTCCGGTAAATATTGATTTTCTTCTGCATCCATCGAACGGATTCCCACCTGAACCAAATTATGTTTCTGATTAGCCTCAAAAACTGCACACGCATGGTTAGAAGTGGAACCGTGAAAATCTGGACGCAAATCTGTATGTGCATCCAACTGAAGTACCGTTAAATTATCATACTTCTCTCCTACAGCACGAATAGAACCGATAGAAACCGAATGTTCTCCACCAAAAAGTGTAAATAACTTATCTGTTTTCAAAAGCTCTTTTGTTTTTTGATAAACAGCTTCTGTCATCGCTTCCGGAGTAGAATTTTCTGCAACTTCTCCTGCAAGAAATATTCCTTCAAGATAAGGTTCGGTACCTGTTTCTATGTCGTAAAGTTCCATATTTTCGGAAGCATCCAAGAACAATTCCGGGCCTTTATCGGCACCTTTTCCCCAAGTTGAAGTTCCATCATAAGGAACAGTCACCAAAACCACTTTTGAATTTTCTAATGAAGCGTTTTCTTCAGGAATTCCTGCGTATGTTTTCATATATTCTGATTAAAATTTTATAACAGTTTGAGATTAAAAATATTTTGCCAAAGATACAAAGAAGTTGGGAAATTGCCGGAAATATACTTATTTCAAAAGATACATTTTAAAAAGCATTTTTATTTCATCCGATACAAATTCGCTAACTTTGTATAAAAATAAGAATATGCCTTTAAAAGCAGTGCTGTTCGATATGGACGGCGTAATTGTAGATACGGAACCTCTTCACAAAAAAGCCTATTTTAAAACTTTTGACGAACTGGAAATTGAAGTTTCAGCAGACTTGTATTCTTCATTTACGGGTGCATCTACCAAAAAAGTTTGTGAAACTTTAATCAATCAATTCAATTTAAAACATTCTCACGAAGATATTGCCGCCATTAAAAGAAGTCATTTTAAAGATTATTTTTATAATGATGAAGAATTTGATCTTATCCCGGGAGTGAAAACTTTAATTGAACATTATTACCATAACGGAATTAAACTTATTCTGGCTTCTTCTGCAACCATGACTACCATCAACATGGTCTTTGAGAAATTTGATCTGGAAAAATATTTCGGCGGAAAAATAAGCGGTGCAGATTTGAAAGAGTCTAAACCTCATCCTGAAGTTTTTCAGATTGCCGCAAAATTAGCCGAAGAACCTACGGAAAACTGTATGGTAATTGAAGATTCTACCAACGGAATTTTGGCTGCAAAACGTGCAGGAATTTTCTGTGCTGCCTATAAAAGTTTACATTCTCTAAACCAGAGTTATGATTTGGCAGATATTGTAGTATCTGATTACAATGAACTTTTTCTGGATAAAATTTCAGGCTATTTCAGTTGATTTCAACTGTTTTAATGGCTTTTTTTTATCAAATAATCTTTGAATCTATTTTTTATTCTGAAAATAAAAACCGATTCTGAATAACAGAACCGGCTTCGTTGAAAGTATAGTAAATTAAATTTTTAAGGAATAATTACAGCATTCTGAACATCGAATTCTGCTGATGAAGTAGACTCGTTTCCGTACATATCTACAGCTTTCACTTCAACAGTATGTTTTCCTAAAGAAAGTTTTTTAGGGAAATCTGCAGTCCAGATATGTTTTGAATTTTCCGGATTAGAAGGTCTTCTTCCCGCCAAAATTGTAGGAGTAGTATCCCATTTGAAAACCGACAATGCGAAATTGGAATCTACCGTTTCGTTATAATCCATTTCTTCCCATTTCCCACCGTCTATCCTGTATTCCAGCTTATCTTTTTTGCTTCCCATAAAGAAATTGGCAAGAATTTTTGCCGAAGTTTTGGATGGATGTGGAATTACCTTCGGAACATATAACTGTATTTGGTAGTCTTCAGGTTTTCCCGCTGTTTTGTATTTTATTTTGTACTGATTATCGTTAAAACTAATAAAAGAATATCCTTTCGCAGTACCATCTCTCATTGTAGAAGTCGGCAAACCAATTTCATCTGCCGTACCCGACCACCAGTCTCCACAAGTGGTTCCTACATTGTATTCGTGCAATTCTTTAGCACCACTCCAACCTGTTTGCTTTCCGTAAAAAAGCTGTTGCTGAATGTGGGTATGAGCCGAAAGAATAAGTGCATTCTGAAAAGGAGCAAGATAATTGAACAGTTTTTGGCGGTCTGTATTTCTAAAATTATCTTCATTGATATGCTCCAACGGAATATGAAGAGAAACTACGACAAGCTTATTTTTGTCAACCAGTTTTAAATCATTTTCAATAAACTGAAGCTGATCTTCACGAAATCCTCCCCAATACCCCTTTCCGTCTCTCGGATCCGGGTACAGTATATCATCAAGAATGATGAAATGCACATTTCCGTAGTTAAATGAGTAATTGGCAGGACCAAAGTTAGACTCAAAAGTTTCGTCAGATAAATTATCTTCTTTTGCATCGTAATTCATATCATGATTTCCCATTACATTGTACCAAGGCAAACCCATATCTTTCATCACATCTGCATAAGGTTTCTGAAGGCTTAAATCATCTCCTACCAAATCTCCAAGACTGATTCCGAAAACTGCTTTTTTCTTATTTGCTTTTGCTTCATTTACAATTGCTCTCCTGAAATAATCTAACTGCTTTTCTGTATAAGGCTGTGGATCTCCGAAAACCAAAATATCAAAATTTTTGCTTTCATTTTGTTTATTGAGTGCAAAATTTAGCTCTTTTGGCAATTCACCTGTTGGAGCGGTTCCTTTATATTTAAAGTCTGCAGGAGAACCTTTCGGTTTGTACTGATAATAATATTGAGGAAGATTATTTTGATTAACAGGCGTCATATATCCTGATGGTTTTATAACAAATATGGTCTGTCCTTCTGCCACCGGCAAACTGTATCTTCCGTTTTTATCGGTTAGTACCACCTGAGTTCCGTTAGAAACAGCTACTGCTTCAATACCTTTCTCTCTATTTTCTCTTTTTTGATTTTGATTGGCATCTTCGAACACATATCCCGAAACCGAAGTCTGAGAAAGTGCCATAGATGAAATCATCGTAAGTGCTAAAATATACTGGATTTTCATTACTATTTATGGTATTTAATTATATATGGATTATAATCCCCACCAAACCTTGGTATTAATGTTATCTCCACCAATAGACTGCGCTGCGGCATTGTAATTGGTAGTATTCAAAATACGGGATTGTGTAGGATACATTAATCTCTGTGGCAATTTACCGTCATTCAGAAGACCTCCGTTATTAGGTAAAACCGGGAATCCTGTTCTTTTTTTCTCAAACCACTGCTGCTGATCCACAAAAAACAGAGCCACATACTTTTGAAGCATAATTCTCTCCAATGTTCCGTCATACGCTACGTTTGGATTGGCGAAATAGTTTGAAGGCACTACACTGTTCCATTGTTCAATAGCTGATTTCACTCCATTTTCGTAATATGTCTGTGCATTTCCGGAGATAATACCTTTCAAGGAAAGTTCAGCAAGAATAAACTGAAGCTCAGCATAAGGAAGAATAAGCAATTTCATAGGAGCTTTTGCAAGATTCTGATTTACATTGGACGGCTGATAATTAAAAACCGTTCCCTGAGCATACCCTGCAGGTACACCTTTATAACCAATATTAGCATTGGTTGCCAAATCTTTTGCCTGAGTAAAAAACATAGATAATCTAGGATCGTTGTTGGCTTTTAATGTTTCCATAAAAAATTCTCCCACCGCTCTAGAAGTAGTAAAATCCTGAGGTCTTGCAATTGGCGGCAACAAAGGAGCTGTACCAGATAAGTCGATTCCTGCAGTATCGTCTTTACTCGTCATAATAGGATAAGTTGTAGGATTGTTTACAATCTCATTAATACGAGTGTAAACATCTACCTCTCCGTTCTTTTTTAAAATTCTGGTAAGCAATCTTAACGATAAAGTGTTACAGAATTTTTTCCATTTTAAAACATTGGAAGAACTTCCGTTGGCATTGTAAATAAGATCTGCATCAGAAAAGCTTTTATTCACATCAAAAAGTGAATTGGCTGCTTTCAGATCATTCAGCAGTTTAACATAAATATCTTTCTGCTTATCGAATTTTGGCTGTGTAATTCCTTCTTCTACTCTTGAAGCTTCACTGAAAGGTACATCTCCAAATGTATCTGTAAGATTAGAATAAATCCAGGCATTCATTACCAATGCAACTGCCTGATAATTGGTATTATTTTGTGCTAATGCAGCGTTGTACATTTCACGAGTCTGCTTTAGCCATTTGTAAGAATTATTCCAGAAACCGTTTCCCGTATTTTCTGTAATAAAGTATCTGCTGAGCGTGTTTCCTTCATTTGGAAAATCTACTACATTCTGCATGATATCAAAATTAAAATCATTAGATCTAAGATATCCTACAGAAGCCATGTTGTATTGCAAAGGAGGCAAAAGACTTCCCGCTGTCGGATTCAGAATTTTACTGGTATCGGTATTAATTTCATCAAAATTTCTATTGTCGCAAGCAGAAAGTACCAATGCAAGAGAACAAAGACTGGCTATTTTTATTAAAGTATTTTTCATAATTGGTGATTAAAATTTAGCATTTAGTTGAATTCCTACAGTACGGGCTGTTGGCAACTGCCCAACTTCTACCCCTGCAGTGATATTGTTGTCTTCTAAAGTAGCTACTTCAGGATCGAATAATGGGAATTTAGTCCATACCCAAAGATTTCTACCAAAAAGACCAACACTTAATTCGGACATTTTTAAATTCTTCACCATCTGGCTTGGAAACTGGAACATAATATTCGCTTCTCTAAGTTTGATAAATGAAGTATTGAAAGAGTTCGTTTCTACGTTTGCACGTCTGTAATAATCTGCATAATAGGTATTGAGTGCAACCGGTTTTGTATTCGGAGAGTAACTTCCGTCTGCATTCTGAACCACTCCATCACCAATGATTGTTCCTGAAGGATTATCTCTTCCCATTAAAGTATTGGTAAGCTTTCCTTGCTCCGACATCTTGTGATGAGATTGAGAATAGGCAAATCCGCCCAACTGACCATCGAATGATAAACTTAATGATATATTTTTATAACGGAACATATTCTGAATTCCTGCTCTCCATTTCGGATATACATTCCCAATTTTTTCTACCTGTGAAGGTTTTGCGGTAAGACCATCGGAACCATATACTACCTGATCGTCTGGAGAACGTTTCAATTTGAAACCATACATATCTCCTAAAGAACCTCCTACAACAGCATTGAAAAATACTACCCCACCGATACTTCCCATTGTGTACGGTTCGCCACGGAACTCTTCGGCAAGGCTAAGAATTTTATTTCTGTTCATAGACCAGTTGGCATTGATATTCCATGAAAAATCTTTTGTTCTCACCGGGTTCAATCCTAAAGTCATTTCTATACCTCGGTTTCTTACTTCCCCAGAATTGATCCATCTTGAAGAATAACCAGTTTCTATCATTGTAGGAACCCTTACGATCTGGTCTTTGGAGTTACTTTGGTATAATGTAATTCCATAAGTAATTCGGTTTTTCAGCAAAGAAAAATCCATCCCGGCTTCTATATTTGTACTCATTTCAGGTCTTAGATTAGGGTTCATATACGTAGAAGTTACTTCTGCCGAACCCACAAAATCGCTGGAATTGAAATATTGTGTTAAATTATAAGGAATAGTTCCTATACCTACTCGTGCCCAAGAACCTCTCAATTTCCAAAGATTAAACTTTCCGGAAGTAAGCCCTAAAATATCTGAAAGCACTAATGAAGATGATACAGACGGATAAAAATAAGAACGGTTTTCTTTAGGAAGAGAACTACTCCAGTCGTTTCTTGCAGTAACATCCACAAACCAAAGATTGTCATAATTAAAATTTGCCAATCCATAAATACTGTTTGTAGCTTTATCATAAGGCTGCGGAAATTTGCTATTGAGAAACATAGCATTCGTAAGTTGGTATAATCCCGGAACACGTAATCCTATTGCACGATAATCGTTCTGTACATACTTATTGTTCCTTACATTAGCTCCGGCAGATGTGTTAAGATTAAACTTCCCAAAACTTTTATGCCATGTAAAAAGCACATCGGTATTATATTCTGTATTTTTAATGTATTGTTCTCTGTAATACCCCTGCTGATAATTGGCAGAACTCCAAGGTCTTTTAGTTGTTCTTTCTTCATCGGTAATTTCAATCCCCGAACGAAGCATGATATCAAAATTGGGAGTTACATTGTAAGTTGCAGTAATATTTCCTGTTATGAATTTTTTATTTATTCCATTCAGCATTTCATAAGCAATAAGAAACGGATTATCAATATAAGAACTGAATGGATGTATCTGATCTATCTGATCTTTTCCGCTTTTCCAAATTGGTCTGTACCAATCTAAATCTACGTTAGGATTTTGAAAAATCATGAAATAGGAAATCGATTGGTTATTATACCCTGTTGCAGGTAAATTATCACTTTTTGTCTGGTTGTAAGCAAATTTAGAAACCAATCTTAGTTTACTTGTCAGTTTATGATCGATTGACAATGCATAATTGAAACGGTCGAAACCTGTATTAGGCATCATCCAATTATTTTTAACATACGATAATGATGTTCTGAAAGCAGTTTTATCATTAGAAGACTCAATTCCCACCGTATTGGCGTAAGTAGTTCCCACTCCCCAAAAATCCTTAATATTATTTTTATAAGGTCTCCAAAGTTTTCTTTCTGCACTTTGCGTTTCGGTAGTAGGATCGTACTGAAAATAGCTCTGCCCATCGAATTTAGGTCCGAAAGCACTACTCGTTCCTCCTGTATTTACACCATCCGGCGATGCGCCATAAGAATAGTAAAACTTTCCGTTTTTATCTTTGGTAAGAGTACCTTGTCCATATTCGTACTGATAATCGGGCCATCTTAAAACGGTATCAAAGCTTGTATTAGAATTGAATGTTACTCTAATTCCACCTTTTTTGTTTTTACCCGATTTCGTGGTAATCATAATCGCTCCGGCAGAACCTCTTTCTCCATATAAAGCAGATGCGGTTGCACCTTTTAATATGGTTACAGATTCTATATCATCCGGGTTTATACTGTTAAAATTATTCCCGAAATCTACAGGAAGATCACCTCCAGAACCAGCTGCATAAGCCGAATTACCCGTTCCCGTATCTGTTCCACCCAAAGGAACTCCATCTAAAACAATTAATGCACGGTTGTTGGCAGGATTCATGGATTGTGCTCCTCTTAAAGTAATATGTGCAGAACCGAGAGGCCCTGCTCCTGCAGTTAGAATTTTCAGTCCGGCAACTTTACCTTCCAAGGCTTGTGCCCAGTTATTATTCTGTGTTTTTTCAAACTCTTCAGCACCAACTTTTTCTGCTACATATCCCAAAGACTTATCGTGCCTTTTAATACCTAAAGCGGTTACTACCACTTCATCAATTACCTTGACGGAATCTTTCTTCACTTTCTGCTGAGCTGTAAGATTGATGCTTACCAATCCTAAAACAGATAACAAAAGTATTTTTTGAGTCTCTTTACGCATTTCGTTTTTGTTTGTGCAAAAGTAAAAAGGCTTTATGACGACACTTTTAACATCATTTTAACATTTTGTAAAGAATTTTTAAACAAAATATTAATTTACTTTTAACAGATTCTTATAAAAGCTTCTCTATAAGGCATTTACAAGAATGAATGATAATTAATTTTGATTTTTCCTTTATTCATAGTACTTTAATGACCATTTAACATTTAAAAACATGAGACAAAAAAATCCGCCTCTTCAAAGAGACAGATTATGTATTTGAAAAAAAATTTAATTTTAATCTTTAAGTTTATTTGGAATATTGGTCGTTATAAAACCAATTTTTTCTGCTTTCAGTTCATTGGCAATTTCTACATCATTTACCGTCCAGGCATTGGTAATTAGCCCTAAGCTGTTTGCCTCAGAAATCCATGTAGGATTTTTCTTGAAGATACTGTAATGATAGTCTATTCCGTCTAATCCTTCATCTTTAATCTGCTTTGGAGAAAGTTCTCCTCTCAGATACTGAACTTTAAATGAGGGTTCCAGTTTTTTGATTTCCTTACAGATATTCAAGCTAAAAGAAATGAATTCGCATTGACTGCCCAATTTCATGTCTTTAATCATTTTGATGGTTTTCGCTGTAAGCTCGTCTTCTTTTTCTTTCGTTTTATCTGGCTTAATTTCGACAATCAGCTTCAATGCTTTATCTTTTTTCCCTTGTTTAAGATAATCTTTAAGCGTAGGAAAATTTTCGCCATTGGATAATTTTACTTTTTCAAGATCTTTAAAATTGGTTTCAGAGATTTCCATTTTTGCATGATGCTCGTCGTGGTTCACTACCAAAACTCCATCTTTTGTCATTCGGACATCAAATTCAGAACCATAGATCTTCAGCTTCTGAGAGTTTTCTAAAGATTTGAGAGAATTTTCTGTAGTTTCCGGCTGGGTTTGCCAATAGCCTCTGTGTGCAATAATCTGGGTTTGCGCATTCATTACAACGGTACTTAAAACTGCTAACCCTAAGATAATTTTTTTCATAATATAAATTAATATTAAACTAAAAAGTTTTCAACTTTCATATAAAGGTAATTAAAATGAAGCAAATGGTTAGTCTCAGAATAATTTTCTTTAAAATCATATCCTCAAAACCAACCATTCACTTTTTAAATTTTTAGAACGAATATTTTGCTCCGATCTGTATCTGATAAGGATTTCCACTCAATGGCGCCAATCCACTCGTATTCAAACTGTATTTAAACTGTTGTGTAGCTTGGTCGAATCCTGTAATTCTATACAAAGACATTGTGTTATAAGATTTATTAACTCCCCATTCTTTGTTCAATAGGTTTGCCACATTGAAGATATCTACTGAAAATTCGAATGCTCCGATTTTTTCAAATTTAATTTTCTTAGCTACACGAAGATCCCAAACACCGTAAAATCCGTTCTTTCCACCATTTCTTTCGGCAATTTTATTATTATAGTCTGTGATATAATTTTTAAGTGCATTTCCAACTTCAGGATTATCAATAAGTGTCTGAGTAAGATTCGGGAAGATATAAGCAAGATCGTTAGAATCTACAAAATCTCCATTTACGTTTCCTCCGGCTGTTACAGAGAAACGCGTTCCACCCATTCCTGCGTATCTAATTCCTAATGTAAATCCTGCAATAGTAGGTGAGTTACCGTAAAGAACCAATTTATTTCTGAACTGATTATCAGAATACGTCATTCTCAGATTTCTAGGATCACCAGATACCATTGTAGAAAGGGTTGCAGAGTTGGCTACGTTCCCATTATAAGAAGTATTGTCTTTAATATCAGACCAAGTATAACTTGCCGTAATTTCTCCGTCTTTCCAATAACGGTAACTTGTATCTACTACAAATGAAAACTGATTTACTTTTCCGTCGCTCACTAACTCTAATACTCTTCCGAAGTTTTTATTGATTCTTCCGTTTTTCCAATCTAATGTTCCGTTAGAATTGATACCTGCGGCAGGAACATAAACTCCTCTTCCACCTTCATTATTCAGAGTAAAATAAGGGTTAGCTACCATATTTCTGTCATAGTAGAAATAATTGTTTCTCCCTAATGCCATATATCCAGCAACACCTGCTCTAAAACGTTCGTTGAAGAAATGTGTGTATGAAATATTCGCTTTATAAACTACAGGAATTTTAGCATCTTTTCCTGTATAATTAATGGTAGGAACCTGATATTGAGATAATGTTGGAATACTTCCATAGTTATTTCTATAATCTATGAAATTTGGAGTAAGACCAATTTGGGAAGGGTTTACATCCACTGTTGCCAAATGTCTTCCATCGAACACAAGATTATTAATAATCATGTAATTGTTGATATCGGATGAGAATATACCTGCTCCGAATTTCAAGAAATCTTTGTTCCCTTCGTTGATATTCCAGTCGAATTGGAATCTTGGCTGAATAATAAAAGATTTAATCTGATTATCTGTTCTTATTCCCATTTCATCATACAGTTTTTGGTTGAATCCCGCTTTCGGATAACCTCCGTAATCCAATCTTAAACCCGCCATGAAATCTAGACCTTTTACAACTTTGGTCTGTAGCTGCCCATATACTCCAAGATTGTAAATGTTAGATTTTACAGAAGGATCATCCATTAAAGGTACTTCTCTATAAAATCTGTATGCAATCTGATTGTTAAAATTGAAAAGATTATCTCCGGTTTGCCCTGGATTTTCTCTGAAATGGAATCTACCGTTTACTTCACTTCCGTATACAGATCTTGCCATAGTGTACATTAAATCTGCTCCAAAAGTATATTTAATTTTATCTGTATTGTAATATAAATTATCTACAATCTGAAATACATTATTCTTAAAACTTTCCTGAGCAAAACGGTGTCCTCCAATCTGAATATTTGTAGCTTTATCTTTACCGTCTATGCTGGAAACGATGTTCTCAACAATCGCTCTCGGTACAGGACGGCCAAGCTGATCGTTCTGGTAACTGTCTTGGTAAGTGTAAAGATATTGCGCCTTCAATTCGTTGGTCATGTTTGGCTTAATGTTCGATCTTAAAGTCAGCAATAAGCTGTTGTCCATGTTTTTATCATTCCCATAAGATTCGAAAGCATTAATTGCCGTATTATCGCCCAATCCGTTTTTATTCAAATCGTAAGTGAAATTATTTCTTAACGTCAACAAATTTTTCTCGTTAATCTGCCAGTCTAAACGTAAAAATGCAGCATCAGAATTTCTTACTTTATCAAAACTTCCGAATTGCGGACTGTTCGCAACACCATATTTTGCTCTCGCAATATCCAGAAATTTATTTAGAGTACCTGTTGTGGTATTCAGTCTCAACTCATCATCATGAGATTTGATATCTGCAATCTGAAGTGGTCTGGAATCTAACTGATGATCCCACGCCGTGAAAAAATGAAGTTTGTTTTTAATAATAGGCCCGCCCAATGAGAACCCAAACTGAGAAGTAGAAAAATCATTATCTCTCTTATTTCCGCGGATATCATACTTGCTAGAAAGCCAGTTCGTTCTTAAATATTCCCATGCACTGCCAGAAAATTTATTGGTACCCGATTTGGTAACAGCACTAATAGTACCACCACCACTTCTTCCCAGAGTAACATCATACTGGTTGGTTGTTACTTTAAATTCTCTTACTGCTTCAATAGATATCGAAAATGGAGCACCACTTCGGCTTGTAGTTGCACCGGCTGAAGTAGGGTTTTTCGCTGTCATCCCATCAATGGTAAAATTCGTAGAAGAACCCAACTGTCCAGAAATACTTCCGTTTTTACCGCTTAAAGGAGAAAGTTCAGACAGATTAGCAAAATTTCTACCATTAACAGGCAAAATACCCATATTTTTGGTAGTAATTGCTGTTGCTGCGCCCAAATTTCCGATTTTATTTTTAAGATTTCCTGCTAAAACAACTTCTTCAATAGTTTTTTCGTTGCCCAAATCCATATCTACCGTTACCTGATCTCCAAAGTTAACGCTGTAACCTTCTCTTTTTTCATCATTTACCAATACAGTATAAGGTCCACCCAAAGGGATTTCTTTAAAAATATACTCACCTCTAGAATTGGTTTCTGTTTCTGTTTTAAAACCGGTAGATTCGTTAATGATGGTAACTTTTACTTTTTCTTGTGGTTTTTTACCGACACCGATTACTTTACCAACAATAGAAGCCTGAGTAGTTTGTGCATAAGCCAGTGTCCCGAAACTAAGACACAATAAACCCAATACAATTTTTACTTTTTTCATTTTTATAAATTAGATGCCGCAAAGGTATTGAGTCGCTATGAATCCTTTGTTTAAGGGAGTTTTAACATTTTTTAAATTAAATAGTAATATTATGTTAAATAAATTTTAACACAGAATTTATAAGATAGATTGTCAGTTATTTAAAATATGTTACGCATTATTAATTTTCGTAGAATATGTAATTGGTTTATTTTTTACGTCGGATTTAATTATTTTTGTTGAATTAAAGAAAAACCCATGTCTGAAAACATTCAACATACCATAGAACAGTTAAGAAAAGAGCTTCATCAACACAATGAAAACTATTACCTTTTAGATGAGCCGAGCATTTCTGATATGGATTTCGATTTGCTTCTGAAAAAACTTCAGGATTTGGAAGCAAAATACCCCGAATTTCATGACGACAACTCTCCTACCATTCGTGTTGGCGGTGGTGTCACAAAAATTTTCCCAACTGTTCAGCACCAGTTCCGAATGTATTCTCTTGATAATTCTTACAATTTTAATGATCTTGAAGACTGGGAAAAAAGAATTATTAAAACCATTGATGAACCTGTAGAATTTGTTGCCGAATTGAAATATGACGGAGCTTCCATTTCCATATTATACGAAAACGGAAAACTTACAGAAGCTGTAACGCGTGGTGATGGTTTTCAGGGAGATGAAATTACCGCTAATGTCCGTACTATTTCGGATATTCCTTTGAAGCTTGTTGGAGATTTTCCTGAAAGATTCTTTATGCGTGGTGAAATATATTTAACACGAAAAAATTTCGACAAAATAAATAAAACTCGTGAAGAAGAAGGCTTCGATCCTTTCATGAATCCCAGAAATACCGCCAGCGGAAGCTTGAAAATGCAGGACAGCGGAGAAGTGAGAAAACGCAGACTTTCTTCGGTTCTCTATCAGTTTGTTTCGGCTGAAGCTCCTGCAGAAACCCATTGGGATTTGTTGCATAAAGCTCAGGATTGGGGTTTTAAAATTTCAGATCAGGCAAAACTATGCAGAAATCTGGATGAAATAAAAGAATTCATTAATTTTTGGGATACCGAAAGGCATCAACTCCCATTTGAAATTGATGGTATTGTTCTGAAAGTAAATTCGTTAAAACAACAAAGACAGCTCGGTTATACAGCAAAATCTCCGCGTTGGGCAATGGCTTATAAATTTAAAGCCGAAAAAGTAGAAACACAACTGCAAAGCGTTTCTTACCAAGTAGGAAGAACCGGTGCAATAACACCCGTTGCCAATCTAAAGCCTGTTTTATTAGCAGGAACAACGGTAAAACGTGCATCGCTACACAATGAAGACATCATTAAAAAACTCGATTTACACGAACAAGATTTTGTGTTTGTAGAAAAAGGCGGAGAAATTATCCCGAAGATTGTGGGTATAAATACCGAAAAACGAAGTTCTGACAGCAAAGAAATTGAATATATTAAAAACTGCCCGGAATGTGGAACCGAACTGGTAAAAATTGAAGATCAGGCAATTCATTTCTGTCCGAATGAACTTCACTGTCCTCCTCAAGTAGTTGGAAGAATGATTCATTACGTTTCCCGAAAAGCGTTGAATATAGAAAACTTAGGAAGCGAAACCATAGAACAGCTTTACAGAGAAAAACTCATAGAAAATCCTGCAGATTTTTATACATTAACTAAAGAACAGCTCCTTCCGCTAGAAAGAATGGCAGAAAAATCTGCACAAAATATTATTTCGGGAATAGAAAAGTCTAAAGAAGTTGCCTTCGAAAAGGTTTTATACGGAATTGGTATTAAGCACGTTGGAGAAACTGTTGCCAAAAAATTGGTGAAAAACTTCTCTACTATTGATGAACTTAAAAAAGCGAGTGTAGAAGAGCTTTGTCAGGTTGAAGATATTGGTATAAAAATAGCAGAAAGTATTTCAGATTTTTTCAGTAATTCTGAAAATATTTTAATGCTGGAAAGACTTAAATCTTACGGCGTACAATTGGAAAAAGGAGAAAATACCAATGAAATTTTATCCAATGCTTTAGAAGGAAAAACTTTTCTTTTTACAGGTAAATTGGCGCTTTTCACAAGAGAATCTGCTGAGGAAATGGTAGAAAAGCACGGCGGAAAAAATATTTCAGCAGTATCTAAAAACCTAAATTATCTGGTTGTAGGCGAAAAAGCGGGAAGCAAACTGAAAAAAGCTCAGGATATCGGAACCATTACCATTTTGGACGAACAACAGTTTTTGGATCTGATAGAAAAATAAATTGGATTCCGTTATTTAAAGGGATTTATGTAAAAGCATATCAATTTTAATTTGTAGAAGATTTTAACATGGAAGTTTCAGTTATTGAAAAAAAACTTACCCAAAAAGACATTCCCATCACACCGATGCGCATGATTGTTTTAGATGCTTTAATGAAAAGCTCTCAGGCAATTTCTTTATCGGAATTTGAAGAACTTTTGCAACAGTCGGATCGCAGCACCATCTACAGAACTCTTAAAACTTTTGAAAAAAAAGGTCTCATACACAGTATTCAGGAAAACAATACTACACAATATCTAATGTGTCATGACGATTGTGACGAAAGCCAACATCACGATTATCATCTTCATTTTTACTGTACACAATGCAAAAAAACAACCTGTCTGGAAGAAGTACGTTTTGAAAGCATTCACTTTCCCGAAAATTATTTAATTAAAGAACTGAAATTTGTAGCCAACGGAATCTGTAAAGATTGCCAAAAGTAGTTTGCAATAGTGTTGCATTGATTGTTGTTTTACATTTGTCGTAAATATATTTCAAATGTCAAAAGAATGCTGTTCTCATCCTAATACCGAACCTGCAAATCATCACGATCATGATCATTCTGATGGTCATACGCATGATTCTGCAGACCAGAGTATCTTTCAAATGTTTCTTCCTGCGGGAATTTCTTTCATTTTATTAATGACAGGAATTTTTCTGGATTATTATGTAAAACCTGAGTGGTTTTCCGGTTGGTTTCGTTTTATATTATACCTTGTCGCCTATATTCCTGTTGGAGTACCGGTACTTAAAGAAGCTGTGGAAAGCATCCGTTTTGGTGATTTTTTCTCGGAGTTTTTTCTCATGTCTCTTGCAACACTTGGTGCTTTCGGAATTGGAGAATTTCCGGAAGGTGTAGCTGTAATGCTGTTTTATTCCATTGGAGAGAATTTTCAGAGTTTGGCAGTTCAGAGGGCAAAGAAAAACATTAAAACCCTACTCGATCAGCGACCAGACGAAATTATTATTCTCAAAGAAAACAAAACTTTCAAAATAAAAGCAGAAGAAGCAGAAATTGGTGATATTATCCAACTAAAACCGGGCGAAAAGCTAGCGTTAGATGGTGAACTTATCTCCGAAAAAGCAAGTTTTAACACTTCTGCTCTCACTGGCGAAAGCACACCCGATACCAAGAAAAAAGGCGATGAGATTCTTGCAGGAATGATTAATCTGAATTCGGTTTCAGAAATTGTTATTCTGAGAAAATTCAAAGATTCAAAACTGTCCAGGATTTTAGAACTTGTTCAGAACGCCACAACTCAGAAAGCTCAGACAGAATTATTTATTCGGAAATTTGCCAAAATCTATACCCCAATTGTTACTTTTTTAGCTTTGGGAATTGCCTTAATTCCTTATTTTATTGTTGAAAATTACGACTTTAAAGACTGGCTGTATCGTGCATTGGTATTTCTGGTTATTTCTTGTCCTTGTGCATTGGTAATTTCAATTCCTTTAGGATATTTTGGCGGAATTGGAGCGGGAAGCAAAAATGGTATTCTCTTCAAAGGCGGTAATTTCTTAGATATTTTGTCAACCGTTCAAAATGTTGTCATGGATAAAACCGGAACTTTAACCGAGGGCGTTTTTAAGGTAAAAGATATTAAAATAGAACCGGAATTTAATCAGTCTGAAATTCTTCAATACCTCAATTTTGTTGAAAGTAAATCTACACATCCCATTGCAATGGCAATTCATGAATTTGTAGGAGAAATAGACCACACTTTAAATATAGAAAATGTTGAAGAAGTTCCCGGATACGGCTTGAAAGCTGAAGTAAACGGAAGTATTTTTCTTGCAGGAAACTTTAAGTTGATGAAAAAATTCGGACTTGAATATCATGTTGACGAAACAAAATTTCATGAAACTGTTATAGCAATTGCCTATCAAAATAAATTTGCCGGTTATATAACCATCGCCGACAAAATTAAATCTGATGCAAAGGAAGCTGTTTCAAAGCTTAAAAATTTAGGGATAAAAATTACAATGTTAAGTGGTGATAAATCTTCAGTTGTGCAGGAAATTGCCAAAAACCTTAAAATTGACAATGCGTTTGGAGATCTTCTTCCGGAAGACAAGGTTAATTCGGTAAAAAACATTAAATCTAAGAATGAAAGTGTGGCATTTGTAGGAGACGGTTTAAATGATGCCCCCGTAATCGCTCTTAGTGACGTGGGAATTGCGATGGGAGGATTAGGAAGCGATGCAACCATTGAAACTGCCGATGTCATCATTCAGGATGATAAACCTTCCAAAATTGCGACTGCCATTAAAATAGGAAAAGAAACCAAAAAGATTGTTTGGCAGAATATCATATTGGCATTCGGTGTAAAAGCCATTGTTTTAATTCTTGGAGCGGGCGGTATTGCCACAATGTGGGAAGCCGTTTTTGCAGATGTTGGGGTTGCTTTGCTTGCAATTTTAAATGCCGTGAGAATACAAAACATGAATTTCCATCAGAACTAAGAAAAATTATTGTATTTTTAAATTGAAAATAAGAATAATCATGGATTTTCTCGAGGATCACTCCATTCAAAACGAGCTTTTACTCATCTTTGTTTCTGTAATTTTGGGCGTTCTTATCGGAGCCGAACGCGAATACAGGAACAAATCTGCAGGTTTGCGTACCTTTATTCTTATCTGCTTCGGTTCTTGTCTGTTCACTATTTTATCGATTAAAATCGGAGTTAATAACCCTGACCGTATTGCGGCTAATATTATTACCGGAATCGGATTTTTGGGAGCCGGAGTTATTTTTAAAGGTGATAACAAAATAGACGGAATTACTACTGCTACTACCATTTGGGCAACGTCTTCAATCGGAATGGCAGTGGGTTCGGGATATGTATATTTATCTCTTTTAGGAACTTTCTTAATTTTAATTATTCTCAGTTTTTTAACTTTTTTTGAAAAATTTATCGATCGCGAACATAAAATCCGGGAGTATAAAATAGCGGTAACCAATTATCACGATGTTGCTTACTGCGAAAATATATTCATAGAAAACAACTTGAAATTCCGAATATTAAAACAGCAATACACTCAGGGAAACCTTTCTACTTCTTGGATAGTTACCGGTAAAAATAGCAACCATGAAAAATTAATGAAAAATTTAATGGAAGATGATAAAATAATTGCATATCAGTTTTAACTTAAATTTACGGTAACTTTGTATTTTTAAAATTCGACTTTTTCATGCAAAAACTCGCTAACTTCTACCATTCTATAGAGGGACTTAGTCCAAAAGAGGCAAAATATCATCTCAGTAAATACGAAAAAGTTGTATATCCTAAAAAGACCACCATATTAAAAGAAGGTGAAGTAGAAAACTATCTTTACTTCATAGATAAGGGTATTGTACGCCTTTTTTTTTAATAAAATTCATCCTGCAGAACCTTCTAAAGAAATTACATTTTCGCTTCTTACAGAAAATATGTTTGGGAGTGCTTACGATTCTTTCATAACCCGTTCACCTTGTTCTTATAATGTGAAAACAGTTACTGATAGCGAGCTTTACAGAATTCATTTTGATGATCTGGAGGAATTATATACTACTACAAAAATCAGTAATTATCTGGGAAGAATTTCTGCAGAACAGCTGTATGTAAGAAAAATGCAAAGAGAAATATCATTATTAACGCACAGTGCCGAAGAGCGTTATATGAATTTACTTCGTTCTAATCCAAGGCTTATTCAAGAAGTTCCTTTGAAGCACATAGCATCCTATATAGGAATAACGCCCCAAGCTTTAAGTCGTATCAGAAAGCAGCTTTTATGAACCTATGTTCATTTTTTATTTTCAAAATATTGTTTTCCTTTGCAGCTATAAAGGAAACACAAGTGATGAAAATTTGTTTATAACCTTTAAAACATTTCCCTCAACATCTTTTTGTAAATCGTTACAAGATTTTGTTAAAAACGTAAGAAGTCTTTTCTGATATTTTTAAAATTCAGAAAAGACTTTTTTTAGTTTAATAAAAAAACTAAAATGCGTATTTTAGTCAAAATTTTTTTATATGATAAAACGTAATATTCTTATTGCCTCAGCTTTTTTCAGTTTCTCTCTGGGAATAGCACAGCAATACGGTGGGATGTGGATTCCGACAGAGCTTAATGAAAGGGAAATGAAAGACCTCGGTATGAAAATTTCTGCAAAAGACATTTTCAATACTCAGAAACCGAGCATTAAAGATGCAGTTGTACAGTTTAACGGCGGTTGCACAGCTGAAATTATCTCGCCGAAAGGACTATTACTCACCAATCATCACTGCGGTTACGGACAAATTCAGTCGCATTCTACGGTTCAAAATGATCTTTTAACCAATGGTTTTTGGGCTAAAAATAATGGCGAAGAACTTCCAAATCCTGGTGTTACTGTAGATTTTATTGTAGATATACAAGATGTTACAGACAAAATTCTTCAGGGAAATTCTAATCTAGAAACTGCTCAGATTAATGCCAACATACAAAAAGTTTCTGCAGAAATTAATCCTGCAGCATATCAGAAAGTGGTGATTAAACCAATGTATTATGGCAACAAATATTACGCCTACATTATAGAGACTTTTAAAGATATTCGTCTTGTGGGAGCTCCGCCGCAAAGCATAGGGAAATTCGGAAGCGATACCGATAACTGGGTTTGGCCAAGACACACTGGAGATTTCTCTATGTTCAGAATTTATGCCGACAAAAACAATAAACCTGCGGAATATTCTAAAGACAATGTACCATATATTCCTAAACATTATCTTCCGGTTTCTATTAAGGATAAAAAAGAAAATGATTTTACCTTTGTTTTTGGATTTCCGGGAAGAACCACCGAGTATCTTCCGGCAATTGCAGTAGAAAAAATTATGACCGAAATAGATCCTGCAAGGATTGCTGTACGTGATGTGGCACTCAAAACTTTAGATGAGAAAATGCGTACGGATGATGCTACAAGAATACAATATGCATCAAAATACGCTTCTGTTGCCAATTACTGGAAAAAATGGATTGGCGAAGTAGAAGGTTTAAAGAAATCTAATGCCGTGCAAAAGAAAAAGAATTACGAAAATTCTTTAGCTGCCAAAAATCCTGCAATAAAAACGACTATCGAACAAATGAATAAGCTGTATGCAGAACAGGCTCCTTATGCACTCAATAATGCTTATTACAGTGAAGTTGTAAGAAATGCGGAAACATTAACGCTTGCCAATATGTTTTACAACTTTGTTTCTGCTTTTGATGCTGGAAAAATGGACGAGAAAAGTATTATATCATTCAAAAACAGACTCAGTTCGTTCTATAAAGATTACAATGCAGAGTTAGATGCCAAAGTTACCGCAAAACTTTTGGCATTATATGCCAATAAAACAGCACCGCAATTTTTACCTGAAGGTTTTACAGAGTTTAAAGATGAAAGTAAAAACATCATCAACTTAGAGAAAATTTCAAAAAATTCTGTAATTACAGGTCGTAGTAATGTAAATGGAGCTTCTTTGAGTGAGAATATAGATAAAGCATTTTCAAATCAGGAAAATTTAATCAGTACCCTCAAAAAGGATCCTGTTTTTTTACTTTTCGCCAACGTAAGAAACGCTTACATGAAAACTGCAGATCCTAAATATTCTTCTCTACAAACACAGATTGACGCTTTGCAGAAAAAGTACATGGCACAGCAAATGGAAACCGACAAAGACAGAAAATTCTTTCCGGATGCCAATTCTACGCTTCGTGTAACGTATGGACAGGTAAAAGGTTCCAGCCCAAGAGATGCGGTTTCGTACAATTACCAAACCCATTTAGCTGGAGTTATGGAAAAATATGTACCGGGAGACTACGAATTTGATGTTCCTAAAAAACTGATTGATCTTTACAACCAAAAAAATTACGGAATTTACAAGGATAAAACCGGAGATGTTCCTGTAGGATTTACTGCTACCAATCACACAACGGGAGGAAATTCCGGAAGCCCGGCTCTTGATGCCAAAGGAAATTTAATTGGTTTGAATTTCGACAGACAGTGGGAAGGAACAATGAGCGACATTAACTACGATCCTCGTTTCAGTAGAAATATAATGGTAGATACGAAGTATATTCTTTTCATCATCGATAAATTTGCCGATTCTAAATGGCTAATCGACGAAATGAAAATCGTAAAATAAACTTCTTGAGCTAAAAATAGAGTTCAAAAATAAAAAAAGACCGTTTCAGTGAATATGAAACGGTCTTTTTATTTCAGTTTTTTAAATTTAATACCCGAAAATTTCTTCCAAATTAAGTTCCGAGAATGTTCCCATTTGATGGGCTGCTTCAGCATCCAGATTTTCCTTTTTGCCGATTATTGCAGTATTGTATTGTATAGACTTAATTTCCTGATTGTAAAAATCTCTTAAATCATCAAACGTAAGATCTGAAATCTGTCGAAATATATCTTTTCTGAAATCATGGGTTATCCCAAGTTTTTTAAGTCTTAAAGTATTGAAAAATAGATTCGTTCTGGTAATTCTTGTTGATGCAATCTGTTTTAGAGCAGATTTTTTAGCATTTTCAAACTGAACGTGTACTTCAGGAAGTTCGTTCATCAAATCTGACATGGTATCGACCGCAATTTGCAGTTTATCGGGTTGAGTTCCTATATAGGTAGAAATATAATCGTGATGGTGAAGTTCGGAATTTGGAGCATAGGAAACATACGCAGAATACGCTAAACTTTTACTTTCACGAATTTCCTGAAACACTATAGATGACAAACCACGACCAAAATATTCATTAAAAACGTTTATTTTACCGAAATTTTCAGGATTCACCAGTTTTCCTCTTCCCACTTTACTCATTTCCATCTGTACCATATCATAATCTGTAAAATATACATTCCCGGAAGTTTCCGGCTCCGGATAAATCTTTGCTTCCGCAACTTTGCAGGTTTCAGGCTGAATATAGCGGGAAATATAATTTTTAAAATTTTCCCAATCTTTTCCGTAGTAAAAAACTTGATATGGAAATCTAAAAAGCTGCTTCATACGAT
Source organism: Chryseobacterium sp. RR2-3-20 (assembly GCF_017808115.1). Lineage (NCBI taxonomy): Bacteria > Pseudomonadati > Bacteroidota > Flavobacteriia > Flavobacteriales > Weeksellaceae > Chryseobacterium > Chryseobacterium sp. RR2-3-20. The sequence goes on from NZ_JADQBD010000001.1 coordinate 37,014, forward strand.
TGGTAAAATCTTCAATTTGAGCATTTTTAAGCTCATTTTCTGAGATAATATCCAAAAATCTAGATGTTTTACCCAATTTTGTATAAGTGGTAAGTGCAGTCATGATACGGTTTTTATCTTTTTTAACCGCTTCACGATTTTCTAAAAGTGTTTCTACAAACTGATTGTAGATTTCCTGCTCGGGTTTTACATCCGACAGCCAATGAAGCAAAAGCTCAATTCCTTTTTCAATATTAGATTCCAAACCGCTAAGCGAAATGGTAAGCTGGTCAGAAGCAGTTTTGAAATCGTTGGTAATTCCAATTTTAAAAAATTCTTTTTTGAGATCTTCAGGCGAAAATTTTTCTGTTCCCAAATACTGAATTATCTGAGTAGATATCCCCAATTCCCGGTCGTTGTCGCTCCCCATCGGAAAAATAAAATGTACCTGTGCAATATCATTGTATTTATTTTTCACATAGCTTAGCTTTTTATTTTTGATGACATCTGTGCTTATTTCTTTTTGATAATCGACGAATTCAGGCTGAATGTCCTCCGTTTTTTCGTTCAGAATATCCGTTAAAAAATCAGATTGAGCTTCACGGTTAATCTGTATAGGAGTAATTCCCGGATTTTCTACCCTTAAAAGCTTATCATTAATCCCTTTTTCTTTATTAATAACCACATAATTTTCTTTAAAAAAACTATTGGCAAATTCAACAATATCATCTTTGGTAAACGAAGCATATACATCCATTTCACTAAGTTCTTCTGCCCAAGTTCTTCCTTTTATATAAGTATCATAAAGATTAGTCGCCAAACCTTCTGCCGTTTCTAGGGCTTTCTGACGCTGAATTTTGAAATCGTTGATAATGGCAGGAAGCATCCAATCTGGAAAATCGCCCTTTTTCACCAAATCAATCTGATCCAAAATCATTTCTCGAGCTTCATCTAAAGTCTGATTCTCTTTTGGAACGGCAACAACAGAGAAATAACCATATTCTTTTAATCCTAAAGAATATGCCTGTGCCCAAAGCATTTTTTGGGTCTGATTGATATTGAGATCCAACAATCCCGCTTCTCCTCTATTGCTTAAAATATTAGCGGTAATATCGGCAAGCATAGCTTCTTTAGTGCCATAATTATCGGTTCTCCAAGCAAGCTGAACTCTTGGTGTCGTAGGACTTTTTACAGTTCTAACAACCACTTCTGTAATCGGCTTTTCTGTGATTTTATTTTTTTGAGGTAATTCTCGGTAAGGAATAGTTCCAAAATACTTTTCAATGAGTTCTACAGTTTCTTCAAAATCTAAATCTCCAACTAGTACCAATGCAAAATTGTTGGGAACATAAAACTCGTCAAAATACTTATGAATAGCCTTCATTGAAGGGTTTTTCAGATGTTCAGGATTTCCCAAAGTAGTCTGCTGTCCGTTAGGATGAGTTGGAAAAAGAGCATCCATCAGCTCATAATTTACCAATCGAGAATCATTATCCTGAGCTCGGTTAAATTCTTCATATACCGATTCTAGTTCGGTATGAAAAAGCCTTAAAACCATTTCAGAAAATCTTTCTTTTTCAATTTTCAGCCATTTTTCGAGTTCATTTTTAGGAATATTATTTTTGTACACCGTTTCATCAAACCAAGTATGAGCATTGGTTCCTGTAGCTCCCAAAGACGAAATTGCTTTATCATATTCGTTCGCAATAGCATATTTACTTGCTTCCTGCGAAAGGCGGTCTATTTCCTGATAAATTTCTTTCTTTTTATCTGAATTTTGCTCTGCTTTATGCTTTTCATACAATTCTGAAATTTCATTAAGCAACACTTTTTCCTGCTCCCAGTTTTGAGTTCCGAGTCTGGAAGTTCCTTTAAACATCATATGTTCGAGATAATGAGCCAATCCTGTATTGTCTGAAGGATCATTATTACTCCCTGTTTTTACGGGAATAAAAGTCTGTATTCTTGGAGCATCGTAATTTTGAGAGAGAAAAATCTGAAGCCCATTTTTAAGAGTATAAATTCTAACATTATTTTTGTCGTTATCTACCGTAATATATTCGCGATTATTTTTATCTGTCCTATTACGTTCAATATATATCTTATCAATCATTATCATTAAAATTCTTATTATTCTTAAAGACTACAAATTTAGGGAATAGAAAGCGTAAACTAAGATTTAATAATCGTGATTGAGAAAAATGATTGATTCAGTACAAAAACAACAAGGGCTGTCAAATCTTTTTCTTGACAGCCCTTGTTTTGTTATAAATTATAATAATTACCAGATTTTAATTCTTTCTTCCGGTTTTTTATACAGTTTATCCCCAGGTTCTACATCGAAAGCTTTGTAAAAAGCATCTACGTTAGTAAGAGGTCCAAAACTTCTGAAATAACCAGGCGAATGCGGATCTGTTTTTACCTGATTCACCATATATTTTTCGCTGGATAATGTTCTCCAAACTGTAGCCCAACTTAGGAAAAATCTCTGATCTTGAGTAAAACCACTTATTTTACCAGGGTTTCCTTTATCTTTAAGATACATTTGCAATGCATCATAAGCAATACTTACTCCTCCCAAATCGGCAATATTTTCACCATTGGTGAAAGTTCCGTTAACGAAAGTTCCTTTCACAGGTTCGTATTTGTCGTATTGAGAAGCTAAAGCTTTTGTTGCTTTTTCAAAATTAGCTTTATCTTCTGGTGTCCACCAATCGACTAAATTTCCGTCCGCATCAAACTGTGCTCCAGAATCATCAAATCCGTGGCTCATTTCGTGTCCAATTACAGCTCCAATGGCTCCAAAATTCACCGCTGCATCTGCTTTAGGATTAAAAAATGGTGGCTGAAGAATAGCCGCAGGGAAAACGATTTCGTTAAATACCGGATTGTAGTAAGCATTTACCGTTTGCGGAGTCATTCCCCACTCTGTTTTATCAACAGGTTTCCCTACTTTTTCCAATTCTCTGTTATATTGCCACTCAGAAATATTCTGTAGATTGGCATAAAGATTTCCACCTTTAGATTCCGGAACAATGTTCAGTTTAGAATAATCTTTCCATTTATCAGGATAAGCAACTTTTACGGTAAATTTATTCAATTTAGCCATTGCTTTTTCTTTGGTAACCGCAGACATCCATTCTAAATTATTGATGTGAACTGCAAAGCTTTTCTTTAAATAATCAATTAGCTCAACCATCTGTGCTTTTGCTTCAGCAGGAAAATATTTTTCTACATACAGCTTACCGAAAGCTTCGCCTAAAGAACTATTGATTAATTCGTAACCTCTTTTGTTTAAAGCTCTTTGCTCCTGTTGCCCTCTAAGATATTTACCATAGAATGCAAATTTCATATTTCCTAATTTCTCACTAAGATAATTAGCACTGCCATTAATTAAGTGAAATTTAAGATAATCCTTAATAACCGAAAGATTTTTTGCATTTACAAGATTATCAAAATTCTTGTAATAATCTAATTCTCCAATAATGATTCGGTCTGTTTTCACACCCACTTTTTTAAGGTAAGAAGGTAAATCTACATTCTTCACAAGAGCAGAAAGTTCTGCCATCGTTTTAGGATTATACTGTAAAGTATTGTCTCTGCTTTGCTCGTTGGTAAGCAAATGTTTAGCAATGCTTTTTTCGTAATTTACAATTGCTTTTGCCGAAGCTGCAGAATTTTTATATCCAAGTTCAGAAAGCATAGATGCAACATATTTTTCGTACTCAGCAAGTGCTTCTGTATTCTTGGTATCAACTTTCTGATAATAATCTCTTCCTAAACCCAATGAAGCGTCTCCTAAATAAACCGCATTCATATTAGAATTTTTCAGATCGGCATAAACACCCCATCCGTAGAAATTATTATCTCCCTCTTTGGTAACCGATGCAAGATAATTCTGTAAATCTGTAAGATTTTTTATCGCATCAATTTTCTTGATGTTTTCCCCAATTGGTTTTATTCCGTCTGCATTTCTCTTCTTCATGTCCATATATGTAGCATAGAGATCCTGAATTTTCTTTCCTTCACTTCCGTCTGCAAATTTATCCTTCAAAAGAGAGTTAAGAATCGTCATCGAATTATTATCGGTATCATCAGCAAGCTTATTGAAGCTTCCCCAAGTGGGTTTATCCGCAGGGATTTTTGCTGTTTTCATCCAACTACCGCTTACGTAATTGTAAAAATCATCTTGTGGACGCACAGACTGATCCATTAAACTAATATCTAACCCATTATCTTTTTGCGCTGTAGCCTGAGTAGATTTTGTTTGGGCTGTAAGTGTATTCTGTGAACAAACTCCTGCTAATAAAAACAAGGAAAATGTGAGTCTTTTCATATTTAAATAAGTCTTTTATTTTTTGTTAAAATTATGAAATTATTTCATTTCATTGGCTATATTCCAGATAATCGTTTAATTGAAATGGTTTAAAATAAGATTCTTCAAAACAATCTTAACGATTTTGAATTACATAATAATAAGTATCTCTTTTTAAATTTTTGTTTCTTAAAAAACTTCCAATTATTTTTCAATTAAAATTCCTACCAGATCCTGAAGAATTTTCTGCGAAACAAAGTAAATGAAATCCTGTCTTTCGAGATGCGGAAGAAAAAGTTTGAAAGTTTGAGAATGATTATTTACTCTAATAGTATAATACACAGTTCCTACATCTTTTCCGTCTTCTCCTTTTCCGGGACCTGCAACTCCTGTTGAAGAAATAGAAATATCTGTGCTGAAAAGATTTTGACAGCCTTCTGCCATTTCTCTTGCTACTTCTTCGCTTACAACGGTAAATCGTTCTATGGTTCCTTCAGAAACGTTCAGAATTTTGGTTTTCTTTTCGGTTGCATACGCTACAATTCCTCCGTAAAAATACTGTGAACTTCCGGGATTCGAGGTAAGCATTTTTGCCAGTTCTCCTCCTGTACAACTTTCTGCGGTAGAAATTGTCAGTTTCTTTTCACTTAATATTTCCCCTAGAATTACTTCTATTTTGTCTTGGTACGTTGCAATTATATTTTCTCCGATAATGGGAAACAATTTTTGAATCTCATCTTCTAGCTGAATATTTAAAACTTGTTCATTTATCCCGTTGGCTGTAATTCTTAATTTCACTCGGTTTCCAATAGGAAGGTAAGACAATTGCATATTTTCTGGAAGTGATAATTCCCAGTTTTCAATTTTATCCGCCAAAATACTTTCCGGAATTCCTACTACAGAAACTATTCTGCTTTGGATGAATTCCAGCTTAAATTGCTCCTGCAAATAAGGAATAATTTGGTCTTTTATGAGCGGTTTTACTTCATAAGGAACTCCCGGAAGACTGAAAGAAAGTTTGTTTTCATATTTCATCATCATACAAGGTGCAGTACCATAATGATTCTGAAAAACAGTTGATTTTGTAGGAACAAATGCCTGTTCTCGGTTTCTTTCCAGAATTTCTATCCTTCCGCGTTTTTCCATATAAGCTTTAAGATGTGCAAAAGTCGCTTCATCTAAAGCGATTTCATCATTAAAAAATTCTGCAAGCGCTTTTTTTGTTTTATCGTCTCTTGTAGGACCTAGACCACCGGTTGTTATCACCAAATCGCCTATCTCGAAAGCAGATGTAAGGGTATTTTTAATGGTTTCGATCTCATCAGATATTGTAAAAATCTGTTTAACAGTAATCCCGATATCTTTAAGCTGTGCTGCAATATAATTAGAATTGCTGTCTAACGTATTGCCCGAAAGAATTTCATCACCAATGGTAATAAGAACTGCATTTTTCATGATACAAATGAAGTAAAATTATCGGGAGCCAACAAAGAAAAAATGATTTTTTATATCTTTGAAACGAACAGAAAAATATTATCAGCTCTCTATTTATGGTTATATATGACGATGCTTCCTGGCATTTCGGAAGTGATTTCCCGAAGAATCTTCCTCAACAAAACAGTGCTTCTCATACAGGTATGTTTTTCTTTTGGTGTGTTGAAAATAATATGATTTCTTCGGATTTAAAGAAAAATGCTTCAACTAGTCTTGAAAAACTCAAACAAAAACAAATAACCGGTGCAGAATTTATTTTTGATGAACTGAAAGGAGTTTTTTCTGAGTTACATCTTACTGAAATGGGAAATAGTTTTGCAAAAGATTATTATGTTGATGATACAGATTTTGGAGAAGAATACAGTTCTTTCGCAAATGATTATATTCATCTTTTCGACTTAAAAGCTGAGCAAATGGGTTTTGAATACGAAACTTTTTACCATATTGAAGACAGTTTCGAAAATTACAATCTTATGAAACAAATGATACAGCATCGTTTTGAAGAATGGAAAATTTACAGAAATCTAAATTAAAACAAAAAATCGGCTGCATTACCTGCAAACCGATTTAAGTTTTATAAAATTTATTTTATTACTTTTTAGGAACCCATTGTAGAAAAAAATCTTTTACTTTCTCCAAGCTGTATCCTTTACCTTCTTCTAAAACATCACTTCTTTGAATGTGAATGAGCTTTCCGGTCTTATCGAGAACTATAAAGACTGGATATCCGAATTTGTCTCCCGGTTTACCGTATTTAGCAAAAATTTTTTCATTCTTATTATCTGGCGAATAATTAAGATGATAATACAGAAAGTTTTTATCTACAATTTTTTTAAGCTCGTCATTAGTCTGAACAAACTGGTTGAATCTTAAACACCAAATACACCAGTTTCCACCCGCCTGAATCATAATATTTTTATTCTCTTTTTTAGCTTTTGCAACTAGTTTTTTAATATCCTGTTCTGCATTAGCCTTCGGATTGTAAGGTTTTGGTAATGTAGATTTCTCTTCTGCTGCTTTTTTTTGAGCTTGTAATTCTGCATGATCTGTTTTTATCAACAGCGCTTTATTGGTTTCTCTTTCATTCGTTTTTTCTTTCAATTCCTGAGAGAAAGTAAGGATTCCAAAGCTTAAAAGCCCTGTTATCAACAATTTTTTCATAATGAATTTATTAAAATATTATAACCAACTGCTTCAACTCCGTAAAAGCTTTTGCTCATTAATTTCAGCAGTTAAAATTAAAAAAATAACGGTAATTGAGCTGAAATTTAAAACCGTAAAAATTTTATTAGTAAATTTGTCTGTTTTATGAATTTTTTAATAAAAATACTCTACTTAATATCTAAACTTCCGCTGAAAATACTTTATATTTTCTCGGATATTATTTTCTTCCTCAATTATTATTTAATTGGATACAGGAAAAAAGTAATTACCCAAAATCTTCAACATTCTTTTCCAGACAAATCTGAAGAAGAAATTACCGAAATTCGTAAAAAATTCTATCGCAATTTTTCAGATTATTTGGCAGAAACCGTTAAATCTTTCAGTATTTCCGAAGTAGAATCCCGGGTAAGAATGCAGCATATTAATCAAGAATTATTCCACGAAGCCAAAGCAGAAGGAAAAAACATTATTCTTTTGGCAGGTCATGTTTTTAACTGGGAATGGATCAATGCATTAGCAACTCTTACTCCGCAAAAAAATTCTCATCCTGTTTACAGAAAAGTGAACAGTAGTTTTTGGGAAGACCAGATGAAAAAAGTCCGCAACAGGTTCGGAAACGAAGCTTTGGAAGCTAATGAAGTTATCTTAAATATTTTCCGAAATCCCAACGATGGAGAATCTATTTATATGTTTGTGGCAGACCAGACTCCTCATATTGCTCATGTAAATTATGGTTTAAAATTTCTTAACCAGCGCACTCCCGCTTTTATTGGTTACGATAAACTGGCTACAAGAATGGATCTCATTTTTATTTACTGTGAAATGAAGAAGGTAAAAAGAGGATTTTACCAAGTCAATTACCATAGAATTTATCCCGATGATGAGAAATTTGTGAAAAACGAAGTGGTTAAAAAATTTCATCAATTGCTTGAAAATACAATCAGAAAAAATCCTGATAACTATTTGTGGTCTCACAGAAAATGGAAGTATCAGGACGCAATTAAAACTTACGACGGAGAATAGATGAATGTAAAAAATGAAAAGATTGCCGTTGTTATACTTAATTGGAATGGCAAGATTTGGCTTGAAAAATTTCTTCCGAGTGTCACTGAAAATTCTGAAGAAGCAGAGATATATGTAATCGACAATTTATCAACAGATGATTCTTTAGATTTTTTAAAAAGAGAATATCCAGAAATAAAAATTGTAATTAATACCGAAAATCTTGGTTTTGCAGGTGGTTACAATGCAGGTTTAAAGAACATTGATGAAGAATATTATTGCCTTCTGAATTCGGATGTTGAAGTCACTCCAAATTGGATTGAACCTGTAATACACCTTTTTGAAAACAATAGCGAAATTGCAGCAATTCAGCCTAAAATTTTATCTTATGAAAACAAGACAAAGTTTGAATTTGCGGGTGCAGGTGGCGGATTAATTGATAATTTAGGTTATCCTTATTGCCGAGGAAGAGTTTTTGATGAGGTTGAAGAAGATTTAGGACAATATGACGACGAAAAAGAAATTTTTTGGGCTTCCGGATGTTGTCTTTTTATTCGATCCAAAGATTTTTGGGAACAAAATGGTTTTGATGAAAGATTTTTTGCCCATCAGGAAGAAATAGATCTTTGCTGGAGATTAATTAATTCCGGAAGGAAAATTTATTATACCGGAAAATCTAAAATTTACCACGTAGGAGGCGGTACTTTAAACAAACAAAGTCCTCAAAAGACTTTCCTGAATATCCGGAATAATCTATCAATGATGGCAAAAAACTTACCTTTCCCAAAATTAATTCCTTTGATTTTTTTCCGGTTATGCTTAGACGGAGTTGCATCACTTTACTTTGCCTATAAGAATGGTTTTGCCCATCTTTGGGCTGTAGCAAGAGGTCATTTTGGATTTTACGCTCAATTGCCTGAAACAATAAGACGCAGGCAAAAGCATCAAAAAAAAGACTATTATCAAAGCAAGTGGCTTATTTTCAAACACTTTCTTGGACAGAAAAATACCTAACTTAATATATTACAATCGATGGATTTTTGTGCTTTAGATTTCGAAACTGCTACTCACGAGAAAAATTCTGCTTGTGAGTTGGGAATTTGCATCGTACAGAACTCCAAAATTGTAGAAACTAAAACCTGGCTTATTAAACCGCCAAGTTATCCTTACTTCCATCCGAGAAATATAGATGTACACGGAATTTATCCTGAAGATGTAAAAGATGCTCCTACATTTGAAGATATTTGGTATGAAGTTGAAGAAATGATGTACGGAACTCTAATGATTGCTCACAATGCAAGTTTTGATGCGGGAGTTTTAAGAGGTTGTTTTAATCATTATGGAATTTTTGCTCCAACAATGCATTATCTGTGCAGTATTCAGCTTGCAAAGAAATCTTGGGATTATCTTCCCCGTTATGGTTTAAAACATTTAGCTGAATATCATAATATTGAGTTTAAACATCATAGAGCTGGAGATGATGCTGAAGCTTGTGCTAAAATCTCACTTCTAGCCTTTGAAAAACTTTTATTAACCACCAACGAAGAAATTTCTGACTATATGAAAACGAAAATTAAATGTTTATAGCTTAAAATCAATTGCTTAAAACTTCAGAAAGCAATTCAAATTTAGGGATATCTATTTCAAAATTTTCATTAGTTTCTAAATTCTGAACTAAATATTTTCCAGACATATTCCCGACTCCTGAACGCAACATTACATTAGAAAAATAGGCAAATTTTTCATCAGGCTCAATATCAGGTGTTAAACCGATAATGCCATCGCCAACAACTTCTGTAAAGCCAAATCCCAAATCGAAGATGAGCCATTTTCTTTTGAGGATTTTGATGGTAGCTTCTCCCTTATTTTCGATTACGATATTGTATTTAAAAACAAAACGGTTTTCTGAGGGATAACTGTTCTTGATATCGTACTCCGGAACTACCGAAACCTTTATATTGGAAGTAATTTTAGAAAACATCTCATTCAATTTAAAGTAAAAGATACAAAAATCTCGCCTTTTTGAAAGGCGAGATTATATTAAATAATGATAAAAAGATTTTTTATAAACCTAAACCTTTTTTCTCATCGCCATTCATTAAAATTTCAACAGGATTATCTATTGCTTCTTTTACTGCCACAAGAAATCCTACAGATTCTTTACCATCAATAATTCTGTGGTCATAAGACATCGCAAGGTACATCATAGGACGAATTACAACTTGTCCGTCTACAGCAACCGGTCTCTGGATGATGTTATGCATTCCTAAAATTGCAGATTGCGGCGGATTGATAATTGGCGTAGACATCATTGAACCAAAAGTACCACCGTTGGTAATTGTAAAAGTACCACCAGTCATTTCATCAACAGTGATTTTTCCGTCTCTTACTTTAATTGCCAAGTCTTTTATGTTAGCTTCAACACTTGCAAAAGACATATTTTCAGCATTTCTCAATACAGGAACCATTAACCCTTTAGGTCCGGAAACTGCAATCGAAATATCGCAAAAATCATAGTTTACTTTATAATCTCCATCAATAGAAGCATTTACATCAGGATACATCTGTAAAGCTCTTGTAACCGCTTTTGTAAAGAAAGACATGAAACCAAGTCCTACTCCATGTTTTTGAGCGAATTCTTCTTTATATTGTTTTCTCAGTCTGAAGATTTCAGACATGTCTACTTCATTGAAAGTAGTTAACATCGCTGTTTCATTCTTTACAGAAACCAATCTCTGAGCGATTTTTCTTCTAAGAACTGAAAGTTTAGTTGTCGTTGTAGATCTAGATCCAGTTGCAGTCATAGGGTTTCCTCCAAAAGCAGGAACAGCCGCTAATTCTGCATCAGATTTAGAGATTCTTCCGTCTCTTCCAGAACCTGAAACTTGGGAAGCATCAATTCCTTTTTCATCAAGAATTTTTTTAGCAGCCGGAGAAGGAGTTCCTGTTGCGTATGTTTGAGTGGCTGCCGCAGCTACCGGTTTAGGAGCTTCAGTTTTTGCTGGCTCAGCAGCTTTTGGAGCTTCCTCTTCTTTTTTAGGAGCTTCAGCAGGAGCAGAACTTCCGGAAGGTTTTGCAGCATCTCTGTCGATTAGACAAACTACCTGTCCTACCTGAACAACATCACCTTCTTCAGCTTTTAAAGTGATAACACCACTTTCTTCAGCAGGAAGCTCAAGAGTAGCTTTATCTGAATCTACTTCAGCAATTGGCTGGTCTTTTTCAACATAATCACCATCTTTTACAAGCCAAGTTGCAATTTCAACTTCGGTTATTGATTCGCCCGGTGAAGGAACTTTCATTTCTAAAACTGACATATCGTATTTTATTTTTTTATTTATTTATTATTATTCTTTATTTTGACTTTAAAAACAGATAAAAGAAAAAAGCATTTTTTAAAATCTAACTTCAAAAATCTATTTTCTTGCTATTTTTATTAAGCAGTTACAGGTCTTTTGGCAGGAGCATCATCTCTATCGAATACTCTGTTGATAACCGCGTTCTGATTTTTTTCAAACATTTTATGACTTCCAGGAGCTGGAGTACCACTCGGAACCGGAGCAATTACCTGAATTCCTGTATCTCTGAAATTTCTTAAAATATAAGACCAAGCTCCCATATTTTCTGGCTCTTCCTGTGCCCAAATAATAGATTTTGCATTGCTATATTTTGCAAAAATCTTCTCGATAGCATCATTCTGTAAAGGATAAAGCTGTTCGAATCTTACCAAAGCAACTGTATCACAGTTTAATTCTTCCTGCTTAGCTAAAAGTTCAAAGTAAAGTTTACCAGAGCAAAGAACTAATTTTTCTATTTTACCAGCTTCTGCATTTGGATCATCTAATATAGGCTGGAAACTTCCATTGGCAAAATCTTCCAAAGGAGAAACCACTTTTGGATGTCTTAGCAATGATTTTGGAGCCATTACAATAAGAGGTTTTCTGAAATTCCATTTCATTTGTCTTCTCAGAAGATGGAAAAAGTTCGCAGGAGTAGTCGCATTGGCTACTGTCATATTTTCATTAGCGCAAAGCTCTAAGAATCTTCCGAGTCTTGCGTAAGAGTGTTCTGCACCTTGTCCTTCGAAACCATGAGGAAGAAGCATTACCAATCCGTTTTGGATTTTCCATTTTTCTTCTGCAGCCGCTATATATTGATCTACAATAATTTGCGCACCATTCACAAAATCACCAAACTGAGCTTCCCAAATTGTTAATGTGTTTGGAGAAGCCATTGCATACCCGTAATCGAACCCAAGAACTCCATATTCTGAAAGGTGAGAATTATAGATATCGAATCTGCTCTCAGAAACATGTCTTAAAGGAATATATTCTTCTTCTGTATCTTCAGTTTTTACCACAGCATGTCTGTGAGAGAAAGTTCCTCTTTCCACATCTTCCCCGGAAATTCTAACATTATGCCCTTCCGATAAAAGTGTTGCATACGCAAGCCATTCTCCAAGTGCCCAATCTAAATTATCAGCTTCAATAGCTTTTAATCTGTTTTCGAAAAGTCGGGTAATTTTATTGATGAACTTTTTATCTGCCGGAAGTGTAGACATCTTAACTGCCAACTCTTTCAGCTTTTCCAGATTGTATTTTGTATCTACAGGCTCCTGAACTGCACCTCTTTTTCCGAGTGGAAAATTCGTCCAGTCATCTGCCATAAAACGATCCATTACATTTTTCTCAATTTCTTTAGAAGCATCAAAATCTTTATCTAAAAGCGCTTTAAATTCTGCTTCCATTTTACCGATGAGTTCATTAGATACTACGTTTTCTTTCAATAGTAAATCTTTATAAATCTCTCTCGGATTCGGATGTTTAGAAATTGTTTTATATAAATTTGGCTGCGTAAATCTTGGCTCATCCCCTTCGTTATGTCCATATTTTCTATATCCTAACAAATCGATATACACATCTTTACCAAACTTCGCTCTGAAATCTGCAGCAAAATGAATTGCATGAACTACTGCCTCCGCATCGTCTGCGTTAACATGCATTACAGGAGATTCTGTAACTTTTGCAACGTCTGTACAGTAGGTTGAAGATCTTGCATCCATATAATTGGTCGTAAACGAAACCTGGTTGTTTACAACAATATGAACAGTTCCTCCAGTTTTATAGCCTTCCAAAGTCATCATTTGAGCGACTTCATAAGCAATCCCCTGTCCAGCGATCGCTCCGTCTCCATGAATAATAATTGGTAAAACTTTAGAAAAATCTTTATACTTATCATCAACCTTTGCACGGCAAATACCTTCTACCAATGCGGCAACGGTTTCTAAGTGAGATGGGTTTGGTGTTAAATTAATAGAAACCTCTTCTCCTGAAGCTGTTTTAATTTTTTTAGATGAACCTAAGTGATATTTTACGTCCCCTGAAAATACATCTTCTTCGAATTCTTTTCCTTCAAATTCTGAGAAAATCTGTTTGTAAGATTTCCCGAAAATATTGGTTAAAACATTTAATCTTCCTCTGTGAGCCATCCCTAAAACAACCTCATCAACGCCAAGTTGAGAAGATCTCGAAATTAGCTGATCCAAGGCAGGAATTAGTGTTTCACCACCTTCTAAAGAAAATCTCTTCTGTCCTACAAATTTTGTATGAAGATAATTTTCGAAAGCAACTGCCTGATTTAATTTTAATAAAATTTCAGTTTTTTCGTTGGCATTAAGGATTGGATGATTTTCGTTTACCTGAAGCCACTGTTTGATAAAATCTCTCTCCTGAACGTTATTGATGTGCATATATTCCACACCGATAGAATCGCAGTAAATATGCTGAAGATGAGTGATGATATCCTGCAAAGTTGAAGGCTCTTTCATCCCGGTTTCGGTAGCACAGTTGAATTTTGTATTCAAATCTGCACTGCTCAAACCAAAGTTTTCAATATCTAAAGTAGGTGTATAATGTCTTCTTTCGCGAACAGGGTTTGTTTTTGTAAAAAGATGACCTCTCGTTCTGTACGCTTCAATAAGGTTTACTACCTTAAATTCTTTCTTAATATGTTCAGGGATTTCGCCATTGGAAGCCGCCTGAGAAACCTGTTGTACAACCGGTGTAGAATTTACCGAATTTTGTATATACTGAACGCTTTCCTCATCGCTGTAGTTTTCCAAAGCAAAATCGAAGCCTTGAAAAAAGGCTTTCCATGATGGTTCTAAAGAGTCAGGAAATTTTAAATATTGTTGGTATAAGTCCTCAATTAACTGAGAATGAGCTGCGTTTAGGAATGAAAATCTGTCCATTATTACAGTTTATCTATTATTAAATTTTTGTTTAACGTATTAATCTTCAAATTTAATAAAAAAAACCGACTTGGGAACGACAAAAATTACATTGAATTTTTTTGTTTCAAAATTATTTATAAACAGATAAAGACAGCTTCATATTTACGTCACTTCCTTCCGAAGGAGATTCTATAAAAGTCTGATATACATCACCAAACCTCATTTCATCTTTTTTGGCTTTCTGAATGAGCTGCTGAATTGCTCTTATTCTTCCTTCGTAGCTGCCTTTATAATAAATTACATAGTTTTCGGTAGGGTTTACCGATCTGAAACTGAAATTATTATCTGTAACTCCTATTTTTTTCGACAAAGGAATTCCTAAAAAATAAGAAACTTCTTTATCTTTATAATTATCTGCATCTGTTATTAAAACCGGATAACCAATTTCATCGTTTTTTTTGCCCAAATCCATCGTTACAAAATTGTTCACTTTATTAAAATTCATCACGATGTTTTTAAATAAAGCATCTTTTTTGTTGGAAGCACTTACATTAACGCCTAAAATCATCTTTTCTTCCTCCTTTTCCACCATTACACTATCATATTTTATAGTGGCGAGCATGTTATCTTTTTCAACTTTATTGCTGAGAACATTTTTTAGATTAAGCATGCTTTTATCTATATTGTCTGCAAATTTATCCTCCGTCCAGAAATTTTGAGCTCTGGACAGTAAAGATAATTTTGGTGTATGAACAAACCAGGTTATCTTTGTTTTTTCGGCAGAAACAGGAGAAAATTTAACATCGATAAGAGTCGGATTTTCATCTTCATCCTCAAAAAGCTGGTATCTTAAAGTTTTATTAGGATTAGAATATCTGATGAACATTTCTCCACCGTCATCACTTTTAGGATCACTATAACTGATGGCACTTCCCTGACCTTCGTAAGGAATGTAATAATCTATGGCTATAGATTTCGAACTGGTAAAAAAATTATTCCATCGGGTAAAGTTCTGCAGATTATTGAATTGGGCAAACACTTTTTCCAAAGGAAAATCTACTTCTTTTTCTATCGTGAACTTTTTACTGTCATCCACAAAAAAATACATAGATGCTGCATAAATCCCTACGAGCAAAGCAATAATAACCGTTATAATTTTAATAAAACGCATTGCACAAAAGTAATACAAATAAAAAAAGTGACCAATATTATGATCACTCTTGTTTTTATTTTTAATGGATGATGAAATTTTGATGTTTGATATTCGACGGTAAAAAATTTTGAATTAAAAACAAAACTTTAAAATTTTCACTTCTAAAAACATCCCGCTTCCAGCATCAAACTTCTAAACTCTTATCCAATGTGAGTTCCCGGTGAAATAACAGCACCTTTCTTCACAACAACAATACCGTCTTGTACAGAATGGGTTCCGTAATCGCCATCTTTAAGATGTTTTCCACCGATAATTCTAACATTATCTCCAATAGAACAGTTTTTATCTAAAATGGCTTTTTCGATATAGCAATATTTACCAACACCCATGTTTGGCAAACCTTTTCTGTCATTTTCTACAATTTCGGTCGTATTCTGATAAAAATCGGCACCCATAATGTAAGAATTAACAATTGTACTTCCCTTATCTATTCTTGTACGGTTTCCTATCACAGAATTTTCAATTTTATCTGCCATAATGATAGATCCGTCTCCAAAAACCGCTTTACTCACATACGAACCATTAACTTTAGATGGCGGAAGCATTCTTGCACGGGTAAATATCGGTGATGAAGAAAATAAATTGAACTGAGGAAAATCCTGACAAAGATCTAAATTGGCTTCATAAAAGGATTCAATAGTTCCAATATCCGTCCAATACCCTTCGTATTGATAACTTAAAGTTGTATATTTCCCTATAGAATTGGGGATAATATCTTTTCCAAAATCGTCTCCTGCACCCTCTTCGAACATTTTTTTAAGAATAGATTTTGTAAAAATATAAATACCCATAGAAGCAAGGTATTCTTTGCCTTTCATTTTATTTTTTTCTGAAACTTCAGATTGAAGACCATTCAATTCATCAAAACCAGGTTTTTCGATAAAAGAAGTTATATTACCCTCATCATCAGACTTTAAAATACCAAAACCTGTTGCATCTTTAGCATTTACAGGAATTGTAGCAATGGTAACATCGCCACCTTTTTCGATATGAAAATCTAACATTTCTCTGAAATCCATCTGATAAAGCTGATCTCCCGAAAGAATTAAGATATATTCGTAATCGTATTTTTCCAAATGCTTCATCGACTGTCGAACTGCATCTGCTGTTCCCTGAAACCAGCTGTCGCTGTCTACATTTTGTTCAGCAGCCAAAATATCTACAAAACCCTTACTGAAAATATCAAAATGATAAGAGTTTTTGATATGAGAATTTAAAGATGCTGAATTGAACTGCGTAAGAACAAGAATTTTATTTAACCCTGAATTTAAACAGTTGGAAATAGGAATATCTACTAATCTGTATTTTCCGGCAATAGGTACTGCAGGTTTAGATCTGGAATAGGTTAAAGGAAAAAGTCTTGTGCCTCTGCCTCCTCCTAAAACAATTGAAATAACATTTCGGTTCATAAGTTATTTGTGGTTTATTTGTAGATTTAGAATCTATCGAATGGTTTATGATTAATTTTTTATTTTTCTTTCAGAGTTTTTTACTGATTCGGATTCGCTATCCGTTATTCATCAACTGAATTTTAGTTTTTATATAAAGCTATATATTTTTCTGCAGATTTCTCCCAAGAAAAATCAAATTTCATGTTAGAAAGAATTAATTCTTCCATTTTAGAACGATCTTTATAAATTTGAAGACCTCTGCTCATAGCATGAACGATATCATCAACACCAGGATAAGTAAAATTAAGACCTGAACCTCCAGTTGAAATATCTTTTACCGTATCCTT
Source organism: Chryseobacterium sp. RR2-3-20 (assembly GCF_017808115.1). NCBI lineage: Bacteria > Pseudomonadati > Bacteroidota > Flavobacteriia > Flavobacteriales > Weeksellaceae > Chryseobacterium > Chryseobacterium sp. RR2-3-20. The sequence continues at coordinate 54,151 of NZ_JADQBD010000001.1, forward strand.
TAATCCTCCTGTATATGTTACCACAGGAATAGTACCATATCTCATTGCATACATCTGGTTAAGACCGCAAGGTTCTACTCTGGAAGGCATCAACAAAAAATCTGCCGAAGCATATATTTTATGGGAAAGATGTTCTTTATACCCCAAATCTGAAGCAAAATTAGAATAAACAGAATCCAGCTCTTTCAATTGCTGCTCCAAATATGCATTACCCGAGCCTAAAACAATGATATTTAAACCTCCAAAGCTTTGTTTAATGCTTCTCCAGATTACATCAGGAAGCAAATCTGCTCCTTTTTCTGTAGCAAATCTTCCTATGAAAGCATAAAGAGGCAAATTAGGATTCAGACCGTATTCTTTGCAAAGTCTTTCTTTGTTTTTGTTCTTTACTTTGAGAACATTTTTACTGTTGAAATTAAAATCTATCATAGGATCGGTCTGTGGATTCCAAACTTCCGTATCGATACCGTTTATAATTCCAAAAGCTTTAGAAAATTCTTCTCTCACCAAACTTTCCAAACCATGAAAGCTTACAAAAAGTTCTTCAAGATAACCTTCGGAAACTGCTGTAAAAGCATGACAGCATTTAATCATACTCGCTAAAGGATTAATGAATCCGTTCCAGTCTAAAAGTCCCCATTTATACTGATCGAAAGCGGGCATATAATTCGCCATATCCCATCTCATCATCCCCTGATATTCTCCATTATGTATGGTTCCTATGGTTTTTACCCCTTTTAAGAAATCGAATTCCGGACAGTTTTCTATCATAAAAGGAACCAAACCGGTATGATAATCATGGCAATGCAAAACATCCGGACGAATTTTCATCGCAGAAAGCCAATGCAAAATTCCTTGCTGAAATGCTAAAAACTGAAAACTTTCATCCTGATAACCATAAGGATTTTCGCGATCGAGCAAACCGGGAATTTTCACCATATAAAGCTCAAAACCCAAAACATCTGTACGCTCTTTTAAAATCTGTACCTGAAGCATATTACTTCCCTGATGAATAAAACCATCGAAAACGGTTTCAAAGTCATAATCGCACACAAATTGTTTATTGTACCAAGGCATTACCACTTTGGCATTAATATCTTTTATTTTATTTTGATATTTTGGAAGTGCACCCACTACATCAGCAAGTCCGCCTACTTTTGCTACCGGATAACATTCGGTACTCAAATGAAATATTGTCATTTTTATTTTTTGTGTTGTTTTGTTTTTTGCAACTTATTTTTCTTGTCTTTCTTCTGTCTTAGAACAATTCCGCTTAATGGCGGCAAATTGATGTACATGGACTGTTTTTTATTCATGCAAAGTTCATTAGTTTTCCTGAAAATATGGGCATCTACTCCACTTCCTCCATACAGATGATCATCAGAATTAAGAATTACTTCCCAACTCACTCCAGAATCAATCCCAATTTTATAATCCAACACATTGGGAGTAAGATTTAAAACAATCATCAGAACATCGTATTTTTTTATTCCTTTACGCAGATAAATATACACTGAATGATTCGCATCATCAGCTTCAAGCCATTCAAAACCTTCAGGTTTAAACTGATTTTCGAACAAAGCCGTTTCATCACGATACAAATGGTTAATATCTCTTACTAAATTCTGCAAACCTTTATGAATGGGATAATTTAGTAAATGCCAGTCTAAACTCTGTTTAAAATTCCATTCACCGGTCTGTCCAAATTCATCACCCATGAAAAGAAGTTTAGCACCGGGATGAGTATACATATAAACATATAAAGCTCTTAAATTAGCAAATTTCTGCCATTCGTCCCCTTTCATTTTATAAATAAGACTCGCTTTTCCGTGTACAACCTCATCATGAGAGAGGGGAATCATATAATTTTCATTGTACATGTACATAGAGGAAAAAGTAAGCTTGTGATGAAAATGTTTCCGGTCTGAAACCTCTTTTTTAAAATAAAAAAGTGTATCGTGCATCCAGCCCATCATCCATTTCATTCCAAAACCCACACCTCCTTCAAGCACAGGCTTTGTAAGCATAGGAAAATCTGAACTTTCCTCCGCTATCGTCATAATATTATTACCAAATTCCTTATAAACAGCGGTATTAAATTCCTGCAGAAAAGTTTTCGCTTCCAAATTTACATTCCCTCCAAATATATTGGGTTCCCATTCGCCTTCGTTTCTGGAATAATCCAAATGCAGCATAGAAGTTACAGCATCTACCCGAAGTCCGTCTGCATGATAGCGATCTAACCAAAAAACAGCATTAGATATCAGAAAAGATTTCACTTCGTTTCTTCCGTAATTAAAAATGTAAGATTTCCAGTCTGGATGAAATCCTTTTCGCGGATCTTCATGTTCATATAAATAAGTACCATCAAAAAGATGTAAACCATTGGCATCACCCGGAAAATGGGAAGGAACCCAATCTAAAATAACCCCAATATTGTTCTGATGAAGTTCATCTATTAAAAACATTAAATCCTGAGGAGAGCCAAAACGGGAAGTTGCCGCAAAAAAACCTGTTATCTGATATCCCCAACTGGGATCATAAGGATACTCCATCACTGGCATAAACTCTACATGAGTAAATCCCATTTCTTTTAAATAAGGAACCAGTTTTTCTGCAATATCTCTATAATTTAGGAATTTTTCGGGCTCTTTTTCATTTCGGAGCCACGAACCCAAATGCATTTCATATACAGAAATGGGTGCTTCCAAGCTGTTTTTTTTCCAGCGGTTATCCATCCAACCTTTATCTTTCCACTCATACCAATTGGTGGAAACCAAGGATGCTGCCTGAAGATTTTGTTCCCAGCTTAATGCATAAGGATCACTTTTCTCTAAAATTTTACCTTGAGTTTCAATCGCATATTTGTAAAGAGTTCCCCAGGTAAGACCAGGCACAAAGCCTTCCCAAATACCGGATTTATCCCATCTTGGGAACAAAATATGTTCCCTGTGATTCCAGTTATTAAAATTTCCGATAACAGAAACTTTTTTGGCATTGGGTGCCCAAACCGAAAAGTAAACTCCTTTCACACCATCTTTCTCTACAGAATGTGCCCCAAACTTTTCGTAAAGTTTGTAATGTTTACCTTCTTTAAAAAGATAAATATCGTGATCCGTAAAAAGGGTGTAAGGTTTAACAAAATTCATCATAATTGTTTTTAACACTCTGCATAAAATCTAAACTTCCTAAATTATGCGATGACTATCAAATATAGATATTTTTTTATTTGAATTGAATATTTTTTTTAATCAATTTTCATGCGAATTATTGAAAAAAATACCTGTTGTGCATTTAGCACAAATTAATTTTTAACTTATTCAAACTTCTCTTGAAGACGAAAAAATTGAGATATTGAATCATGGTAAAAGAAGTTATTTTTGATACTATTCTTGTTGCCAAACCTTGAAAGGTTTTTGCGAGGTTAATATTGATTAAGAACTGTCCGCACAGTTGCGAAATATTGGTTTGTTCATGATTTAATTTTTTTTCAATGGTATTCACGATTGCTTCGCAGTTCAATCCTCTTTCTGATTTTTGATTTTGTCTTGCAAAAGTCCACAAAATTATGCTGGTTTTTACGCATTGGAACCGAAAGATTTATCTTGGAATAGTTGAATAAATCCAGTTGGAGTTCTTTGCTGATGTACCCTCTGTCGCCGATTAATAAGCAATTTTCAAAATTCTCCTTAATGTCGTGCAGATAGTTCACGTCGTGAACGTTTGCAGGGGAAAAATCAAACGAGTGGAAGATTCCATTTTTGTCACAAACCGCATGAAGTTTATAGCCAAAATACCTAGATTTTTGTGCGGCACAATATCCATATGCAGGTTTGATCTCATCCGTGGAACAGATTGCAGAACGATTTGCCCGACTTATTTTACAGATTTCAATTGGCGTGGAATCCACAATAAAGACGTCGGTGAAATCCGAAAACTTGCTGCTCAAGGTTTCTCTGATTTTTTCAATGTAGGGAAAAAGTTTTCTTTTCCTTTTATTGTAGACACTCCTTTCAATTCTTCCCTCCAAATCAGTCCCTGAAATGCATCTAAATAACTGTAGTTCAGAGTTAATAGACATATATTCTGCGGTGAGGTTGAGTGCCACAAGTTCCAAATCAGACATTTTTGGAAGCCTAATTTGCTTACTTGTAGTAATATATTTACAGGTGTTTGTCAATTCTTTTAAAATAATTTTGTAGTTTTGAATAAGATTGTTCATGTATTTAATGACTTGGTAATCAATTAAATATACGATTTTTTAATCAAATGGACAATCTTTTTTTTTTAATTCCTAAATGCACAACAGGTGATTTCAATTATTATTGCCATTGGCGTTTTCAGATATTATCAGACTTTGGCCGTTCGATACGGAAAAATTCATTGGAAATATGGCTTGTTGGGAATGGGAGTTTGTCTTGCTGTTCAATTTTTATTTTGGTTGATGTATGGATTGGCAGGATTAATCCTAGATCTGAATCATTTTTCTCAGGAAATAGAATTCTGGCCTTTTTCTATCGTAAGTATTTTAAGCTGTATTGTTTCTTTAATTGTCGTTTGGCGACTCCGTGTTTTCCTGGAAAAGAAGTGGAAAAAAGAAGCCGAAATTCGTAAAGAATCCGAAATTGAGAATATCGGAAAAAACAATTAATCTTAAATTTGGATAATTCATTTGGATATAAGTTCAGAAAATCAATAATCATCATCTGTCATTTTCTATTTAGTTCTTCCGCCATTCAATTTATAAAGCTGTATTTTTGCAGAGATTTTTTTGTAAATAATTACCTGCGAAGTATCGTACAATGAAAAAACAAGACACCTGGGCAATCATAAAACGACTTTTTTCCATCGGGATGAAATTCCGGTCGTGGTTTATTGTCACCCTTATAATATCTGTAATACTTTCTATAGTATCTACATACCGACCTTATCTTACAATGCAGATTGTAGATAATGATATTACCAAACTGAAAGATAAAGCCTTAATGATGAAGCATATTTATATGCTTGTAGGATTGGTTTTTGCAGAAACTGTTCTGAATTTCTTTTTAGTTTACTTCTCCAACTACATTTCTCAGAATGTTATCCGAGATATACGCGAGAGACTATATCACAAACTTATTTATTTTAGAACTGCATTTTTCGACAAAACGCCTATTGGGCAACTGGTTACAAGAGCAGTTGGAGATGTAGAAACCATTGCTACTGTGTATACAGATGGTTTTCTAATGGTTTTTGGAGATGTTTTAAGAATCGTATTTGTATTATTTATGATGTTTCAGGTGGATGTACATCTTAGTTACATTTCACTGGCAATTTTACCATTAATGGTAGTTATTACGAGATTTTTTCAGAAAAGACTGAAAAAAGCATTTGGAGACGAAAGATCTTGGACTGCCACTCAAAACTCATTTGTACAGGAACGTTTAGCGGGAATGCCTATTATTCAGGTTTTCAACAGACAGACAGCAGAATTTAAAAAGTTTGATGAAATAAACATTACTCTGAAAGAAGCACTTTTAAGAACTGTATTTATTTTTTCATTGTTCTTTCCAGTTGTAGAGCTTATTTCTTCACTGTTTATAGGTTTTGTACTTTTTTACGGCGGTTATATCACAATTAGCGCAGGTGTTGTTATTGCTTTCATTCAGTTTATTTCGATGCTGATTCGCCCGTTGAGACAGATTGCAGACCGTTTCAATAATATTCAGCGCGGTATTGTAGGAGCAGAAAGAGTTTTAGGAATTATGGATGAAGACTATGCAATGCCCAATACAGGAACCGTACAAAAAGATCATTTTGCAGGAAAGATAGAATTTAAAGACGTTCATTTTTCTTATGATGAAAAACAGGAAGTTTTAAAAGGGATTGATTTTAAAGTAAATCCCGGAGAAACCGTTGCTATTGTAGGAGCAACCGGAGCCGGAAAATCTACTATCATCAGTTTAATTACAAGGTTGTACGACATTAATTCCGGAGAAATTTTCATTGATGATGTTAATCTGAAAAATTACGAACTGTATAATCTCCGAAGCCATATCGGTGTTGTTTTACAGGATGTTTTTCTTTTCCATGGAAGTATTTACGAAAATCTCGCCTTTGGAGACGACGAAATTACTTTAGACAAAATAAAGGCAGCAGCCAGAGAAATTGAAGTGGATCAGTTTATAGAGCATCTTCCCGGTGGATACGATTATGTTGTAAGTGAAAGAGGTTCATCCATCTCATTGGGGCAAAGACAGTTATTATCCTTTCTGAGAGCCTACCTTTCTGATCCTAAAATTTTAATTCTGGATGAAGCGACCTCATCTATCGACCACGAAAGTGAAAAATTAATACAAAGAGCTACCGAAAAAATTACAAAAAACAGGACTTCTATTATTATTGCCCACAGACTTTCCACTATTGAAAAAGCAGACAAGATTATAGTGATGGAGCACGGAAAAATTGTAGAAGAAGGTAAACACATCGAACTTCTCAATAAGAACGGATATTACTCTACTCTATACAAAGCCCAACTAAAGCATGAAATAGAGGAAGACGAAGATCAAGCGAAATAAAGATTTAAATTCTGTGAAAAATTAATGAAAATATATTCTTAAGTAGTAAAATTTAAAATGTGTCTAAACTCTCAGACACATTTTTTTTACGATTGTAATTTTTCAGCCTTAATAAATTCAGCCAGATTTTTAATGGCAGAATCGTGTATTCTCACAAATGTATTTTTCTTGTCCCAGACATATCCTGCGAGAACCGCACAGATTTTTTTCTTGACATCGGGATTCTCTGGCTGGTGGAAAAATAATTCCTGAAGATTGCCGGTGTACCATTCTTTTACATAAGTGGTAAAAACATCCACGCCGTACAAAATATAATCCGAATAGTCTTTTTGCCAATCGATTTTTTCACCGTTCAATTGTCTTAAGGCCAATTTTGCAGCAAGCATTCCGGATTCTGTGGCAAAAGCCATTCCTGAAGAGAAAACAGGATCCAGAAACTCAGAAGCATTCCCGGTTAGCGCAAAACCGTCTCCGTATAATTTTTTTACCGAACACGAGTAATCTTTTAGATGCTTAGGCTCAAACAAAAATTCTACATCACCAAAACGTTTCACGTAATAATCTGACAAAGAGATTGCCTTTCTCAAAGCTTCTGCTGTGTTGCCATTATGAGACAATTGTTCAATGTATTCGGTAGGTCCTACAATTCCCACACTGGTATTTCCGTTGGAAAATGGGATTACCCAAAGCCAAACTTCAGTTTCTATAATATCAAAAGAAATAAGTGTTCCTTCTGTTCCTTCTTCTCTGTTAATGTCTTTTACATGAGAAAAAATAGCAGAATGAGGTGATAATTTTGATGGCTTTTCCAAATCTAAAAGTTTGGGCAACACTCGTCCGTAACCACTGGAATCTATGACGAATTTGGCATGAATTTCTTTAGTATCACCATTTTTATCTTTAACAGTGGTGATAGAATCTGTTCCGCTGAACTCAATTCCTATAACTTCCGTCTCAAACTCAAGATCTATCCCTTTGTTAATGACTTCCTGTGCAAGTGTATTATCAAAATCTGCCCTCGGAACCTGCCAAGTCCAATCCCAGCCTTCTCCAAATTTATTACTGAAATCAAAAATGCAAACCTCTTTGCCACGCAGAAAACGGGCTCCGAGTTTTTTTTCGAAACCCATCTTATCCAATGCGGGGAAGAGTCCGGCTTCATCAAAATGATCCATCACACGAGGAATCAGGCTTTCGCCTACTACCAACCGTGGGAATTTTGTCTTTTCAACAACTTTTACATTGATGTTGTTCTTCTTAAGAAATGCAGAAGATACGCATCCCGAAGGACCGGCTCCAATCACAAGAACGTCAACAAATTCTTTGTTCATCTTCAATTTTTTATTTTGATAATTACTTATATCTTTGTCAAAATATAGAGTAGAGATTTTAAATTTCTACAAAATTAGCCATTATTAGTTTTTAATTAATGAAAATAAACGATTTTTTAAAGCTGAAAGATTTTCAGGAAGTTATATTCAACGATAAAGAAATTGATCTTGATGAATCTCTCATTGCAAGAGTAGAGGCAAGTTTTCAGTTTTTGAAAGAGTTTTCAAAAGATAAAATAATTTATGGAGTCAATACCGGTTTTGGTCCTATGGCACAGTTCAAGATCAGCGATGAAGACAAAAATCAGCTCCAGTACAATCTTATAAGAAGCCATTCTTCGGGTATAGGAAATCCACTCCCGGAAGATGAAGTGAAAGCTGCCATGTTAGCAAGACTAAACACACTTTCCAGAGGAAATTCGGGTGTGCATACGTCGGTTGTCTTTTTGCTTAAAGATTTAATAAACAGAGATATTACGCCGCTTATTTTTGAGCATGGCGGTGTTGGTGCTAGTGGAGATTTGGTACAGCTTGCTCATTTGGCTCTGGTATTGATTGGGGAAGGTGAAGTATTCTATAAAGGCGAAAGAAAATCAACGAAAGAAGTTTTTGGGATTGAAAATTTACAGCCTATCAAAGTAGAAATACGTGAAGGTCTTGGCTTGATGAACGGAACTTCTGTAATGTCGGGAATAGGAATTGTAAATGCATATAAAGCAAGAAAACTTACCGAAATTTCTCTGCAGCTTTCCTGTGCAATTAATGAGCTTGTTCAGGCGTATGACGATCATCTTTCTGAATCTCTCAATAACACTAAAAGACATATCGGGCAGCAAAAAATTGCTGAGAAAATGAGAAATCATCTTGCAGACAGTAAGCTGATCAGAAAAAGAGCAGACCACCTGTACACCCGCTTTGATGAACAAGAGAAAATTTTTAAAGACAAAGTCCAGGAATATTATTCAATACGGTGTGTTCCACAGATTTTAGGACCTGTTTTAGATACTTTAGAATTTACTGAGCAGATTTTGGAAGACGAAATCAATTCTGCGAATGATAATCCTATTATTAATGTAGAAGAGCAGCATGTTTATCATGGCGGAAATTTCCACGGCGATTATATTTCTCTGGAAATGGATAAACTGAAAATTGTGGTTACAAAACTGACAATGTTGGCAGAAAGGCAGCTTAATTATCTTCTAAATGCAAAAATTAACGAAATTTTCCCTCCATTCGTAAATCTGGGTAAGCTAGGTTTCAATTTTGGAATGCAGGGCGTTCAGTTTACAGCAACTTCCACAACGGCAGAAAGCCAGATGTTATCAAATCCTATGTACGTTCACAGTATCCCGAATAACAATGATAATCAGGATATTGTAAGCATGGGAACCAACTCTGCGGTGATCTGCAGAAAAGTAATTGGGAACGCATTCGAAGTACTTTCCATTGAAGCAATCACCATTGTGCAGGCAATAGAATATCTTGGTTTTCAGGATAAAATCTCTTCAAAAACAAAAGAACTGTATGATGAGATAAGAAACATTATTCCTGCTTTTTCGGATGATATGGTCATGTATCCTTACCTGCAAAAAGTAAAAGATTACCTTAAAAAGTAATTGGTTTAAAGTTCGGGAAATCAATTAAAAAACTAAAAACAAAACGCATGAAATGTGCAATCATAACCGGCGGTTCCAGAGGGATAGGAAGAGCAATTTGCCTTAAGCTGGCGGAAGAAAAAAATTACCATATTTTAATTAATTATACTTCCAATGAAGCTGCCGCAAGTGAAACTTTAGAAAAGGTTAAAGCTCTAGGTTCTACAGGAGAAATTTTGAAATTTGATGTTGGAAATGCCGAAGAAACCAAAAATATTTTAACAGAATGGCAGGAAACTCATCCCAACGCCATCGTGGAGGTCATTGTAAATAATGCCGGGATTACCAGAGATGGCTTGTTTATGTGGATGAGTCCTGAAGACTGGAACTCTGTGATTAATACAAGTCTGAACGGTTTTTACAACGTCACCAATTTCTTTATTCAAAAATTATTGCGAAATAAATACGGAAGAATTATCAATATGGTTTCCGTTTCCGGCGTGAAAGGTACGGCTGGGCAAACGAATTATTCTGCTGCAAAAGGGGCTTTGGTAGCCGCTACAAAAGCTTTGGCACAGGAGGTTGCCAAAAGGAATATTACCGTAAACGCTGTTGCTCCGGGCTTCATAAAAACAGATATGACGCAGGATTTTAACGAAGATGAGCTGAAGGCAATGATTCCCGCCAACCGTTTTGGTGAAGCGGAAGAGGTGGCAGATCTGGTTGCATTTTTAGCATCAAAGAAGTCATCTTATATTACAGGAGAAATCATCAATATCAACGGAGGAATTTACTCTTAAATAATGTAACAATCTAAAAAATTACCAGTTTACCAATGATTCAAATTGTTACATTGCTAGACTGATACATTGTTAAATTTAAAAAGATGGAAAACAGGGTTGTGATTACCGGAATGGGAATTTATTCCTGCATAGGAACTTCTTTGGAAGAGGTGAAAGAATCTCTCTATCAGGGCAAATCTGGTATTGTTTTAGACGAAAACAGAAAAGAATTTGGCTTCCGCTCGGGTCTTACCGGAGTGGTTCCGAAGCCTGACCTCAAAAACCTTCTCGGCAGAAGACAGCGCATCAGCATGGGTGAAGAAAGCGAGTATGCTTACATCGCTACGCTCGATGCATTGAAACATGCTAATATCACTCAGGAATTTTTAGATGAGAATGAGGTGGGTATTTTATATGGAAATGACAGTGTTTCTCAGGCAGTTGTAGAGTCTATCGACATTGCAAGAGAAAAAAAAGACACAACGCTCATGGGCTCGGGAGCAATTTTCAAGTCGATGAATTCTACTGTTACGATGAATCTTTCAACCATTTTTAAATTAAGAGGGATTAATCTTACCATCAGTGCAGCTTGTGCAAGCGGTTCTCACTCGTTAGGTCTTGCTTTTATGATGATTAAGAATGGCTTTCAGGATATGATTATCTGTGGCGGAGCACAGGAAACCAATAAATATTCGATGGCGAGTTTTGATGGGCTGGGCGTTTTTTCTGTTCGTGAAGATGAGCCTACAAAAGCTTCAAGACCTTTCGATTCCGGAAGAGATGGTTTAATTCCCAGCGGTGGTGCTGCAACTTTAATTGTTGAAAGTTTAGAATCTGCTCAAAAAAGAGGAGCCAATATTATTGCAGAAATTGTCGGTTACGGATTTTCTTCCAACGGTGGTCATATCTCTACTCCTAATGTAGATGGTCCTGCTTTGGCGATGAACAGAGCCTTGCAACAATCTGGTTTGCAGGTGAAAGATATTGATTACATTAATGCTCACGCTACGTCTACCCCAATTGGTGATGCTAATGAAGCAAAAGCAATCTACGAAATTTTCGGTGGTGACGTTCCCGTAAGTTCTACAAAATCAATGACGGGGCACGAGTGTTGGATGGCTGGAGCAAGCGAGGTGATTTATTCTATCCTAATGATGCAGAACGATTTTGTGGCTCCGAATATCAATTTGGAAAATCCTGATGAAGAAGCACAAAAGATAAATTTAATCTCCGAAACCAAAAATCAAAAAATTGACGTATTTTTGTCGAATTCTTTTGGATTTGGCGGAACCAATTCCGCTTTAATCGTTAAAAAATTTGAATAAAAACATGGAAAAAGAAAAAATTGTTGCCATTGCAAATGATTTTTTAATCAATGAATTTGAGGTAGATGGAGACGAAATAAATAACGAGGCGCACTTCAAAAAAACTTTGGGATTAGACAGTTTAGATTATATAGATCTGGTAGTGGTTATCGAATCTAATTTTGGCGTAAAACTGGGCGAAGCAGATTTTAAAGACATCATCACTTTCGACGATTTCTATTCGACGATTGAGAAAAAAATTGAAGAAAAAAACGCTTAACTATTGATTAAAATTTTACTCAAAAATGTATAATAATATAACATCTGACAGTAATGCAATATTTAAAAAGATTGCTGTTTTGTTAGATTGATACATTATTAAACTAATGCTATGAACAAATGGAAAGGTAAATCTAAAGGTACTATTTTAGGATACCGGATTTTTGTTTGGTGCATTAGGAATTTAGGCATCCGCAGTTCATATTTTGTACTTTATTTTGTCGCATTTTATTACTTTTTATTCGAAAAGAAGAGCAACAGATATTACAGGTATTATTTTCAGAAACGCCTTAAGTATGGTTTTTGGAAAACAAAGCTTTCTCAATTTAAAAATTACTTCACATTCGGAACTATTTTAATCGATAAAACTGCTATTTCAGCTGGTTTGCGCAACAAATACACCTATGAATTTGACGGAATTGAAAATTTAAAAAACCTTTTATCAGAAAAAAAAGGCGGCGTCCTCATCAGTGCACACATCGGAAATTTCGAAGTGGCAGAACATTTTTTCGCAGAGATAGATTTCGATTGTCAGATTAATTTAATCACAACAGATCAGGAAGTTACCATTATAAAAGAATACTTGGAAAGCGTTTCTGTGAAGAAAAGCAATATGAAGTTCATTTACATCAAAGAAGATATGTCGCATATTTTCGAGATTAACGAAGCTCTTTCAAAGAATGAACTCATCTGCTTTACAGGTGACCGTTATTTCGAGGGTTCAAAATTTTTGGAAGCTGATCTCTTAGGGAAAGCTGCTAAATTTCCTGCTGGTCCATTTCTTATAGCTTCCAGGCTGGGCGTTCCGGTGGTTTATGTGTACGTGATGAAAGAAAAAAATCTACATTATCATCTTTATGCAAGAGTTGCCCAGAATATCAAAAAGAGAGATTCTCAGGGACTTTTAAACTCCTACGTTCAGAATCTTGAATCTATGGTGAAAAAATATCCGCTTCAATGGTTTAATTACTTCGATTTTTGGGACGGTGTAGATTAAAATTTAATATTTTTAAGGTACTTTTCCGTCAACAAAAAGATTTGCGATTAGGATATAAACAACTACACACTTAAAAATCCCCCTCCCTTGGAGGGGTGGATTTCAAAATTTAGAATTTTGAAATTCGGGGTGGTTTTATACATATTTAAAATAAAAACGGAAGCCAAAATATCTTAAAATTGAAAAAACACTACGACATATTAGTCATCGGGAGCGGTATCGGAGGGCTTGTTTCCGCACTGATCCTTGCAAAAGAAGGTCTGAAAATCTGTGTTTTAGAAAAAAATAATCAATACGGCGGTAATCTTCAGACATTTTCCCGTGATAAGCATATTTTTGATACCGGAGTTCATTATCTTGGCGGACTTTCCGAAGGGCAAAACCTTCATCAGTTTTTTTCTTATCTGGAAATCATAGACGACCTTGAACTTCATAAAATGGATGAAGATGCTTATGACAAAATTACTTTTGGTGATGATAAAACCGAATATCCCCACGCACAAGGTTATGAAAATTTCGTAAAACAACTTTCTTTACATTTTCCTGATGAAAAAGAAAATCTGGAGAATTACTGTGAAGAAATCCAGCGGGTTTGCAGTAATTTTCCCAGATATAATGTAGTGGGACAAAACAGGTATAATGAAGAAGTTCTTCATCTGAATACCAAGAGATTTATTGAGTCTATTACCGCCGATAAAAAATTGCGGGCGATTTTGTTGGGTTCTAATTTTCTCTATGCAGGTGATTCTGAAAATATCCCTTTTTACGTACATGCTTTAACGGTAAATTCTTACATCCAGAGTGCTTATAAATGTGTAAAAGGCGGAAGCCAGATTTCAAAATTACTCATCAGAAAATTGAGGGAATATGGTGCTGATATTTTTAAACATGCTGAGGTTTCTGAAATGATCTTTGACGAAAAAGATATTCTTAGAGGAGTGAAAATACGTTCGGGAAAACAGTTTTATTCAAACCTGTTTATTTCAAATATTGAAATTCGTTCCATCATCAAATTGATCGGAGAACATCGACTTAAAAAATCATTTGTCAATAGAATTAGCAGTTGGGAACCGGTTTCTTCGTGCTTCAGTGTTTATTTTGTTTTAAAACCGAACACGATTTCAAATTTCAATTACAATGTTTATCATTTTTCGTCTAAAGATTTAGTTTGGAAAGCTTTTCAATATAAAAAAGAAAACTGGCCAGAAACCTACATGCTTTCATCTACGCCATCTAAGAAAAATCAAGAATTTGCAGAGAGTTTAACGGCAATTTCCTATATGAGCTTTGAGGAAGTGAAAGAATGGGAAAAGACTTTCAACACGATTGCTGATGAACGTGAAAGAGGAGAATGTTACGAAAAATTTAAAAATGAAAAAGCCGAAAAAATGCTTCAGGCTTTGGAAAAAAAGATGCCTCATCTTAGAGAATCCATAAAAAGCATTTATACCTCATCACCACTGTCATATCGCGATTACATCGGGAGTTTTGAAGGAAATATGTACGGTTATTCAAAAACCTCAGAAAACCCTTTAAAAACCATGGTTTCACCACGTACCAAGATTCCTAACTTATTTCTCACCGGTCAGTCCGTCAATATGCACGGGATTTTGGGTTGTACTATTGGTGCTTTCAATACCTGTGCAGAGGTTTTAGGTAAAGAATTGATTGATGAACGTCTGTCAAAATTGTAAAGTTTAACCGATGAAAATTAAAAAGATCATTTTTTTCATTCTGATTCTGCATTTTATGGGTTGCGGAACAAGAAACTCGGTGAAACATCTTCCGGATATAAAGCAATATTCTTTAGAAGTCCCAAAAGTTCAGAAAATTAACGATTCTACCTTCAGTTTTAATCAAAATTATTTAACCAAAAACAAACAGCAGCTTTGGGAGCTTTATATCAAAGGAAATCCTTTACAGCTGGGTTATAACAACGGAGCTCTAACACAGAATTTAATGCAGAGACAAGAGGAAATTTTCTTTTCTAAGGTAGAAAATTTTGTTCCATCAAAATTTAAGCAGAATCTTCTGAGAGGTTTTCTCAAATGGTACAACCGAAAAATGTACCTGAACGTACGCAACGATTTGCAGGCAGAATTGTACGGTTTATCTCAATATTCATCGGATCAATATGATTTTATTGCACCCAAATTCAGAAGGGTTATGTATTTGCACGGCGCACATGATATTGGGCATGCTATGCAGGATTTGGCAATGGTAGGGTGCTCGTCTTTAGCCGCTTGGGGGGACAAATCAGAAGACGGTGATCTGCTGATCGGAAGAAATTTTGATTTTTATGTGGGCGATGATTTTGCCAAAAATAAACTGATAGAATTTGTAGAACCGGAAGAAGGAATTCCGTACATGTCTGTAAGCTGGCCCGGACTGATTGGAGTGGTTTCTGGGATGAATAAAGAAGGTATAACAGTCACGATTAATGCCGGAAAATCAAAAATTCCTTTGACGGCAAAAACACCGATATCATTTGTGACTAGAGAGATTTTGCAATTTGCCAAAACTATTGACGAAGCCATTGCCATCGCAAAAAAACGAAAGGTCTTTGTGTCCGAATCTATTTTGGTAGGAAGTGCCAACGACAAAAAAGCGGTTACTATTGAAGTATCACCAGATAATTTTGGCGTTTATGAGGTTGAAAATTCCAATACATTGGTTTGTACCAATCATTTTCAGTCTGCGGCTTACAAAGACGACAAGCGGAATCAAAAGCAGATTGCAGAAAGCCATTCTGAGTACCGTTATGAAAAATTACAGGAGTTTTTAAATGAAAATAAAAAGTTGAATCCTGAAAAAATGGCTAAAATTCTTCGAGATAAATCTGGGCTTAAAGAAAAAAGCATTGGATACGGGAACGAAAAAGCGATCAATCAACTTTTGGCGCACCACGCAGTGATTTTTTCGCCGGAGAAACGGCTGGTCTGGGTTTCTTCTAATCCGTATCAGTTGGGAGAATTTGTCTGTTATGATTTGAATGAAATTTTCTCTGATAAGCAATTGAAAAATCAAAGATTAGCCAAATCGGAATTGAATATTGCCAAAGATCC
Source organism: Chryseobacterium sp. RR2-3-20 (assembly GCF_017808115.1). Lineage (NCBI taxonomy): Bacteria > Pseudomonadati > Bacteroidota > Flavobacteriia > Flavobacteriales > Weeksellaceae > Chryseobacterium > Chryseobacterium sp. RR2-3-20. Next base: position 70,064 of record NZ_JADQBD010000001.1, read on the forward strand.
TTTTGTTGATTCTCAGGAATATAAAAATTATGAAGAATTTAAAACTCTTAACACTCAGTTTGATGGTAAAAAATTGCTCTCAGATGAGTTTATCAATTATTATCAATCTTTGAATCCGGATTTTTGGCTGGTGTATTATCAGGCGGGAAAATATTATTATGATCAGAAAAATTATTCTAAAGCAAAATCAGAATTTGAAAAAGCTTTGACTAAAGAAATCACCACCATTCCGGATAAAAAGAATGTTGAGAAATATTTGAACAAAACATTAAGAAAACTCAATTATATTAAAACAAAAAAAGCTCAGATAAACTGAGCTTTAAAATTTATATAATCGGAGATTATTTGTTGAACAATTCTTCAACTTTATCCCAGTTAACTACATCAAAAAATGCAGAAACGTAATCTGGTCTTCTGTTTTGATAGTTTAAATAATAAGCGTGCTCCCAAACATCCAATCCTAAAACCGGAGTACCTTTCACATCTGCAACCGGCATTAATGGGTTATCCTGATTTGGAGTAGAAGTTACCGAAACAGATCCGTCTTCATTTTTTACAAGCCAAGCCCATCCAGAACCAAATCTTGTTTTAGCAGCATCAGAAAAATCATTTTTGAATTTTTCGAAACCGCCATAATTTTCAATGGCAGCTTTTACGCTTCCTACTGGTTCTTTACTTCCTCCTGGAGTTAAAATTTCCCAAAACAATGTATGGTTAAAATGTCCTCCTCCATTATTTCTTACTGCCGGCTTTTCTACAGCAGTTTTGCAAATTTCTTCAATAGATAATGCGTCTAAATCTGTACCTTCAATTGCTTTATTTAGATTGTCTACATAAGCCTGATGATGTTTTGTATGGTGAATCTCCATTGTTTTTGCATCAATAGTCGGCTCTAATGCATCATAAGCATATCCTAATTTTGGTAATTCGAATGACATAAGTTTTGTTTTTAATGTTAATATGTAAATTTAGCCAATATTCAAGCCAAGTTCAAAAAAACAGTATTATTTTAATAAATCTTTAACATTGATATTTTAATTCGTGAATAAGATTCAACAAAATAAAAAAAGCACGGAATTAATCCGTGCTTAGTAAATGAAAACTAAATTTCGTTTATTTATTCATAGACATTAGGAATTCTTCATTATTCAGAGTTCCTTTAATATTTTTATTTACAAATTCCATAGCTTCCACCGGATTCATTTCAGAAAGGTATTTTCTAAGAATCCACATTCTTTGCGAAGTTACTTCATCCAAAAGCAAATCGTCTCGACGGGTACTGGATGAAACCAAATCTATGGCAGGATAAATTCTTCTGTTGGCAATTTTTCTGTCTAACTGAAGTTCCATATTTCCTGTACCTTTAAATTCTTCAAAGATAACTTCATCCATTTTAGATCCTGTATCTATTAAAGCAGTTGCAATAATCGTTAAAGATCCGCCACCTTCAATTTTTCTTGCCGCTCCGAAAAATCTTTTCGGCTTATGAAGCGCATTGGCATCAACACCACCAGAAAGTACCTTTCCGGAAGCAGGAGTTACGGTATTATAAGCTCTTGCCAGTCTTGTAATAGAATCTAAAAGAATTACTACATCATGGCCACATTCTACCATTCTTTGTGCTTTAGCCAAAACAAGATTGGCAACTTTTACGTGTTTATCCGCAGCTTCATCAAAAGTAGATGCAATTACTTCGGCATTCACACTTCTTTCCATATCGGTTACCTCTTCAGGTCGCTCATCTATCAAAAGAACCATCATGTAAACTTCAGGATGATTGGATGCAATAGAATTAGCAATATCTTTCAGTAACATGGTTTTACCGGTTTTAGGCTGAGCGACAATCATTGCTCTCTGACCTTTTCCTATCGGTGCAAAAAGATCTACAATCCTTGTGGATATGGTAGAATTATTTCCTGCAAGATTAAATTTTTCTTCGGGGAAAAGCGGCGTAAGATATTCAAAAGCCACTCTGTCTTTAATGAAAGCCAAATCTCTCCCGTTTACTTCGGTAGGTTTCAGAAGAGAAAAATATTTTTCTCCTTCTTTTGGCAAACGTACAATTCCCGTTACAGTATCTCCGGTTTTTAAACCATAATTTCTTATCTGAGCCGTAGAAACATATACATCATCCGGCGAAGAAATATAACTGAAATCGGATGATCTTAGAAACCCGTAATTATCCGGTAAAATTTCTAAAACTCCTTCTATACTTACCATCCCATCAAAACTGAATTCCTTTTTAGGCTCAGCTTCTTCATGTTTTTCTGAATTCCTGTTAGGGTTTTGGTTAGGATTATGATTAGGGTGATTGTTCTGATTTCTATTTTGAGAATTTCCGTTATTTTGATTCGGATGATTCTGACCTTTTTGATTTTGGAGCTGACCTTGTCCTTGTGGTCTTTTAGGCCTTTCTTCTTTAGCCTGAACCGGCTGAGAATCTGTATTTACAGGAGTTTCGGAAGTTTCCTCAACTGTTGTTTCTGTTTTTGGAGTAACAGAAACTCTTTTTCTTTTTTGCTTTGGAGCGTTTTGCGGTTTTTCTTCAGAAGTTTCTTGAGCTTCTTTATTTTCGGGAACTTCAGGCAAAACAATTTCTTCTGGTTTTATATCATCCTGTGTTGCAATCTGCATTTCCTCTTCTTTTGCTTCGGGCTCTACAACTGGCTTTCTAGTAGTCTTCTTAGGAGCCGGTGTTTTTCTGGAAGTGTTTTTTACAGGTTTTTCTGCAGTTTCTTCTACTTTGTTTTCAGAAACTTCTGTAGAACTGAAATATTCTTTTGTTACCTTAGGGTTAGAAGCCTGAAAATCTAAAATAGCAAAGATTTTATCATTTTCATTGCTTGTTCTTGCAACCTTCACGCCCAAATCCTTTAAGATTTTAGTCAACTCCGTAACGGATTTTGACCTCAACGTTTCTATGTTAAACATATATTATGTAAAAATGTAATTAATTGTGAGTAAGAAAAGTAAGTCGGGTGACTTTTGTTTTCAAGTACATTGTATAATGCAAATCTACACTTATTTTTGAATTTTGCAAAATTTATATTATTTTTGCTGAGAATTTTAAATTCTATGCTACAAAGAATACAGACAATTTGGATGTTACTTGCCGTTTTGGGTGCAGTATTTCTATTTATAACAGGAAAGGATGTAGATATTTTCGGAGCATTTCCGGTAATTGATGTTGCTTCCGTTGTTCTTGTTTTACTGGGTGCATTCAGTCTGTTCAGCTTTAAAAACAGAAAGAGACAATTAATGCTGAATACCATCTGCATTATTATAAACGCTTTGTTGATTGGCATATTGGCGTACTGGTTGCAAAATTTATCCGGAGGAATGAATTTTCCTGAGAAGGGTATTGAGCCAATTTTCCCGTCTATCGCTATAATTTGTTTGCTTATCGCAAATATTTTTATCCGAAAAGATGAGAGGCTCGTAAAATCTGTAGACAGACTCCGATAACCTAACAACGATTTTTTGAGTGAGAACAGCTTCTTTATAAGGAGCTGTTTTTTATTTACCTAAACACTCCATTCAATCTGAAATAAAAATGCTCTGCTTGAAACATTTTTCAAAAAAAAGTTACTTATATAAAGTAAATAATTTGTTTACAACGTCAATCAATATAACCAATTTTTGAAAACAGGAAATTTAATCCCGAATAAAAAGTTATTAATAGTATACTAAAAATGTTTCATCATTATATTTTTAAGTATTTTTGCTAATCCAATTATAATTAATGAACGAATATAAAAAAATACTCAAGTTCGCAAGACCGCACCGTAAATATATCTACGGAAGTTTATTTTTCAACTTACTATACTCCGCATTTCAGATTGCTTCTTTGGGAACAATTTTACCCGTTTTGGGAATGCTTTTTGGCACTATTAAACGTGAAAAGTTCGAGGCTGTACCAGTATATTCCGGGAATCTAGTCGATTTATTTAAATATCTAAAATCATACGCCAATTATTATATACAAACTTTAGTGGATGATTATGGTACTTTAAATGTTTTGGCTTGGCTTTGTTTCATCACTGCATTTATGTTTTTTCTAAGAAACTTATTCCGATATCTTGGTTCTTATCTTTTGATTAATTATCGTGTAGGTGTTACTAAAGACCTTCGAGGTGAAATGTACCGTAAAGTATTATCTCTACCGGTATCATTTTTTACAGACAGTAGAAAAGGCGATATGATGTCGCGTATGTCTAATGACGTTGGCGAAGTAGAAGGAAATATTTTAGGTAGTTTGGTGGAATTAATCAATGCTCCGTTTATGTTAATCAGTACCTTGCTCACGCTATTTTGGTTGAGCCCGGAAATGACACTGTTCTCCCTTCTCGTTTTACCTGTAATGGGAACTTTAATCGCCATAATTGGAAAAAGCCTTAAAAAAGACTCTCATGAAGCTCAACATGAAATGGGAACTATTTTTTCTATCGTAGATGAAACCTTAAAATCTTCTAAAGTAATTAAGATTTTCAGTGCTGAAAAGATTATGAACAACCGATTTATGGGTTCTATGAACAAATGGATCAACAGTTCCATAAGATTGGGAAGAAAAAAAGAACTTGCTTCGCCCATCAGCGAATTTTTAGGGTCTGTTACTTTCTTAATTATTGCGTGGTATGGTGGTAAACAGATTGTAGTAGAGCACAGCATTGCTCCGCAAGATTTTCTTGTATTTTTAGGCATGTTCTTTCAAATCTTACCTCCGGTAAAGAGTTTATCTTCTTCTATTTCTAACATACAAAAAGGTGAAGCTTCATTGCATAGGGTTCTGGAAATTCTTGAAGCAGATGTAAAAATAGAGGAAATTGCAGAGCCTGTTTCGATTTCTACTCTTGATAATCAAATTGAATTTAAAGACATCGGATTTTATTATGATAAATCTAATTTAATTCTAAAAAATTTCAATCTCACAATTCCTAAAGGAAAAACCGTCGCATTGGTTGGACAAAGCGGAAGCGGAAAAACTACAATCGCTAATCTTCTGGCTCGTTTTTATGATGTTTCGGAAGGCGAAATTTTAATTGATGGTGTCGACATCAAACATTTAAAACTTACAGAATATCGTAAGCTTTTAGGGATGGTTACTCAAGAATCTGTCCTATTTAACGATACTGTATATAATAATATTTTAATGGGCAAACCGGATGCAACAAGAGATGAAGTTATTGCTGCCGCAAAGATTGCCAACGCAGATACATTTATTTCTCAGCTTCCTAATGGTTATGAAACCAATATTGGTGATGACGGCGGTAAACTTTCGGGCGGACAAAAGCAAAGAGTTTCCATTGCAAGAGCTGTTCTTAAAAACCCTCCTATTATGATTTTGGACGAAGCAACCTCTGCTTTAGATACAGAATCTGAAAAATTTGTACAGGATGCACTAGAAAAAATGATGGAAAACCGCACTTCACTGGTAATTGCCCACAGACTTTCTACCATTCAGAAAGCAGATTGGATTGTTGTGATGGAAAAAGGCGACATCATAGAACAGGGAAGCCACCAAGAACTTATGGCAAAAAATGGAGTTTATCATAAATTGGTAGAGCTTCAAAATTTCGATTAATTCGTTGCACAACTTTTAAAATGAACCCTATACAAGAATACTTCTACAAAATCTGTGAACCAGAAAGAAGTATTCTTTTGTTTTTAAGAAAAAAAATACTGGAATCTGATGTAGAAAATATTACCGAAACGCTGAGTTTCGGTGTTCCTTTTTTCAAGTATAAAAAGAAAATGCTCTGCTATTTTTACTTCAGCAAAAAGCATAAGCAATATTACATCAGTTTTTATAACGGCGACCGATTAAACCATCCTTTGCTTATTAGCGAAGGCAGAAAGAAATTTAAAATCTTATTAATTGATGCAGATTCAGATTTGCCTTTTGAGTCGATTTTGAATATCCTTAATGACGTTAAAATATACATTAAATAAAAAAAAGAGAAACTTCGATGGTTTCTCTTTTTCATTTATAGAATTTATTTTCTGATAACTTTATGTTTAAACTGAGTTCCACCTTCTAATGTAATATCCAAAAGGTATGTTCCTGCGATATACGATGTGAGATTAAATTTTAATTTTTCATTTTCGCTATAACATCAATTCCGCCTTTTGTTTTATCACCAATTTTACAGATAATTTCTGTATCTAAGGGTAAAAACACATCCATTCGGGAACCGAATTTAATAAATCCGAACTCATGCCCGGCTTTTGCTGAATCTCCTTCATTACAGTAAAAAACAATTCTTCTGGCAACATATCCTGCAATTTGTCTGAAAACAACTTTATGGTTGGTTAAACTTTCCACAGCCATTGTAGTTCTTTCGTTTTCTGTAGAAGATTTTTCGTGCCATGCAACCAAATATTTTCCGGGATGGTATTTTTTGTAAATTACTTTTCCTGAAACTGGAAATCTACAGATATGAACATTAAGAGGAGACATAAAAATAGAAACCTGAATTGCTTTTTCCTTCAAAAATTCGGATTCTTCTACTTCTTTAATCATTACTACTTTCCCATCAACAGGTGCAATTACATTTTCCACATGATCCAATATCTCGCGGTTGGGCACTCTGAAAAACCAAAAAACAAGGCAGTATATTACCAATAAAGGCACAATAATCAATAAGGAAAACATTTCCAAATAATAAATAGAAACCGCCGAAATAATGGTAAAAATTATGGTGGCTACCGCAATTGTTCCTTTCGATTCTTTATGTAATTTCATAATAATGCTAATTGTTGTTCTTTACTCATTACTGAGGATAAGTAATAATATAATTTTTAAATAAACTTTTCTAAAATAAAGTACAAATATACTACAGGCACACAAATGATGAAGCTATCGAGCCTATCCAATACTCCTCCATGCCCCGGAATGATATTTCCGCTGTCTTTCACCCCGAAATTTCTCTTCAGCTGGCTTTCTACCAAATCTCCCAATGGTGCAAATGCTGCAATCAAAAAACCTACTATCATCCAGTTTCCACGAAGCTGTGGTTGGTAATGCTCTACAAAATAAGAAAGAACAAGCGTTAAAACGACTCCTCCCGCATAGCCTTCCCAGGTTTTCTTTGGTGAAATCTTTGGAGCCATTTTGTGCTTTCCGAAAAATTTCCCTACCAAATACGCAAAGGTATCACTGCTCCAAATCAAAAGAAAGAGAAAGAATACCTCCAAAGTAAAAGCATTATCAAAACTTGAGAATTTAGGCAAACCTAAAGCTAATGAAAAGGGTAACCCAACATATATAACGGTAAAAATAAGCTTTCCGCTATCGTAATACAGTTCACTGGAAAATTTAAATAATGTTACTACCGCTATTACGATTAATGATAACGCAAGAATTTCGTAAAGCCTGAAATCGAAATAAAAATCGTGATGAAAAAACCTTTTGGAAAATGTGTAAAAGATAAATAATACAACCGGGAAAACAATCCATTTTTCGTATCCCTTTCCAAACTGCATAATTTTGATACACTCCCAAGTTCCCACCAGCATAAAAAAAATGATTAAACCATAAAACAGATATTGCTGCTTAATAAGTCCCGGCGAAACCAAATCCAGGAGCTGTGCTCCAAAAGGAGTTGTACAAAGAAAAATTACCGCTACATAAACCAGTCCTGAAAGTGTTCTCTGAATAAGATTCTTGTCCAAAATTTAAAATTTAATCGCTATTTTAGTCCTCCAAAAGAAGTAAAAAAAGCTTTGTATTATTATTGGCAGCCGCATCCAGTTTAGAATGACCTCCGCTGATTGATGTAAGATTTTTGATGTTTCCCGTTCTTTTTATTTTCCCCATAGCATCATTCAGATTATTTACAATCTGCGATACATTTGCCATAATAATTATTTTACCGGGAAGCCTTGATGAATGATAATGAAGAATATTATTGTGAGACAGCATAATTCTTCCGTCATAGGCAATTAAATACTCACAAGTAATAAATGCCGCATCGTTGTAAGACTGAAGTTCCGGATTATGATCTACCTTTAAGACATTCAAAAATCCCTGAAGATCCTTATCACAACAGAACAAAGAGTTTACTCTTTCAATTTTAATAATCTGGTTAAGCGTCTGCAAAGCTTCAGCTTCATCTGCACAATAGTTGAAAAACCCACCGGAATGCGTAAACAACTGGGCAAACTTGTAATCGAGATCTGCATTTTTCAGCGAATCTCCAAGTTTTTCCAGACTTTGTTTTTCGTCATCCTCGGGCTGATTGGTAAGTTTGCTTACAATTCTTTTAAAAAAACTCAAGTCAGTATAATTTAGTCAACTTAGTACAAAAATAGAAAATATAATCTTATTGGCTCTAAAAATATAGTGTAAAAACAAAAAAAATCCCGATAAATAAAAATTTATCAGGATTTTTTTAAATATTAGCTAAAATATTAGATCTGTGCAGAACTTTCTGGCGCCTGAATTTCTCCTTCAGCAATCTTTCCCTCATCATCTTTAGGCTCCTGACCGTTTTCGGGAATGGTATTGGTAACCGGTTTTTCGGTTAATTCCGGATCCCAAGCTCTTTTACCAAAAATTTCTTCTAAATCTTCCCGGAAAATAACTTCTTTTTCTAATAATTTTCCTGCTAAAGCATCTAGTTTATCTTTATTATCCGTAAGAATCTGAACGGCTCTTACGTATTGATTTTCGATAATTGATTTAATTTCAGCATCAATTTTAGTAGCCGTTTCTTCCGAATATGGTTTACCAAAATTATATTCTGACTGGCCTGAACTGTCGTAGTAAGAAATATTCCCGATATTAGGACTTAACCCATAAATGGTAACCATCGCCTGAGCTCTTTTGGTAACAGTTTCTAGATCTGAAAGTGCTCCCGTAGAAATATTATTAAAAATTACCTGCTCTGCGGCTCTTCCTCCTAATGTTGCACACATTTCATCCAACAATTGCTCTGTAGTGGTAAGCTGTCTTTCTTCCGGAAGATACCAAGCTGCACCTAAAGAACGCCCTCTCGGAACAATAGTAACCTTCAAAAGTGGTGAAGCGTGCTCTACAAGCCAGGAAATAGTTGCGTGTCCTGCTTCATGATATGCTACTCTTCTCTTTTCAGATGGTTTTATAGCTTTATTTTTCTTCTCAAGACCACCAATAATTCTGTCTACTGCATCCAAGAAATCCTGTTTAGTTACCACTTCATGATTATTTCTTGCTGCAATAAGTGCCGCTTCATTACATACATTGGCAATATCTGCACCACTGAAACCAGGAGTTTGTTTTGCCAAAAATTCTCTGTCTACATTTTCATCCAGTTTAATTTTGTTCAGGTGAACATCAAAAATCTGTCTTCTTTCATGCAGTTCCGGAAGATCTACATAAATTGAACGGTCAAAACGACCAGCTCTCATTAATGCTTTATCTAAAATATCGGCTCTGTTTGTTGCCGCCATTACGATTACATTGGTATCTGTTCCAAAACCATCCATCTCTGTTAAAAGCTGGTTAAGGGTATTTTCTCTTTCATCGTTACCTCCAGAGAAATTATTTTTACCTCTTGCTCTACCAATCGCATCAATCTCATCAATAAAAATAATTGCGGGAGATTTTGCTTTTGCCTGAGCAAAAAGATCTCTTACTCTTGAAGCTCCTACTCCAACGAACATTTCCACAAAATCTGAACCCGAAAGAGAGAAGAAAGGAACTTTTGCTTCCCCTGCAACAGCTTTGGCAAGTAAAGTTTTACCAGTTCCCGGAGGCCCTACCAAAAGAACACCTTTAGGAATTTTACCTCCCAGTTTTGTATATTTTTCTGAGTTTTTCAAGAAATCTACCACTTCCTGAACCTCTTCTTTAGCCCCTTCTAGTCCTGCAACATCTTTGAATGTTACTTGAATTCTTTCTTTTTCGTCGAAAAGTTTAGCTTTAGACTTACCAATAGAGAAAATCTGACCTCCAGGACCGCCTCCGCTTCCCATTTTTCTGAAAAGAATAAAATAGAAAAGTCCTAAAATAGCTATCCATACCAAAGCCTGAATTAAGAAGCCAACAAGCGGACTTTCGCCTTCAGCATAATCTTTTGTGGTTTTAATCGCTGGATTTTCTGCCTTTAGAGTTTCAAATTTTGCTAAGAAAAGCTGAAGATCTCCATATTTCACAGAATAGTCTGCTTTTGGAGACATCCCGAGTGATGAAAACGGATTAGGTGTTTTATCCTGAGCTTTAACAGACTCTACTTTAGCATCTTTTGTTAAATATACTTCTGCTTTCTGTGCCTGTTTATCTATTAAAACTTTCTGAATTTTCCCTGTCTGCATGGTCTTGAAAAAAGTATCTTCATCCATAGACTTTGCTCCGCTGTCGCCAAGTGAATTGGCTACAACAAACCCCAAAAGTGCTATAATCATGATTGGGAAAAACCAGTTAAATCCTTTATTATTCATTTATTTTTTTTAAAATTTATATTGTATTTTCAATTCTTGTGATTTTAGCATCACCCCAAAGTTCTTCAATATCATAATATTCTCTGGTTTGCTTCTGAAAAATATGTACTACTACCGAAACATAATCTACCAAAACCCACATAGAGTTTTCTGTACCTTCTACATGCCAAGGTCTGTCGTGAAGTTCGTTTCTCACTTTCTTCTCAACACTTCCTGCTAAAGCCGAAACCTGTGTATTGGAGTTACCGCTGCAAATGATAAATGTTTCTGCAACTGAATTTTCGATGTTGGAAAGATCAAAAATCATGATATCTTCACCTTTCACATCCTGGATAGCCTCTATAATTTTATCTATTAGTGCTTGCTTTTCTGCCGTTTTATTCATTAAAATATACTATAATCTGCAAATTTATTGTTTTTCTTTTACTTTAGCCTTATTTTTAGCGCTTTAATGTCTTAAAGTTTTCTTAAATGAACGACCTTTTTTATGTAAATGAGTGTTCTTCTACTAATGACGAAATAACCCATTTTTTACTTTATAATTCTTCAGATTTTACAGGTCTCTATACATTTTCCCAAACAAACGGAAGAGGACAATATGGAAATCGATGGATTTTTACATCAGAAAAAAATCTGGCGTACACATTAGCGGTACGAAGTTCGGTCTTTCATTATTCCGATTTTTTGTTCAATTATTATACCGCAATCTGTACCCGACAATATATTGCCAATCTGACACATCACAAGATAGAGATTAAATGGCCAAACGATATTATTTTAAACAGAAAAAAAATTGCCGGAATTTTAATTGAGAAAAAAAATATTCGCAGGAAACCTTATTTTATTATCGGTATAGGAATCAATATTTTACAGGAAACCTTTGATGAAATATCTAATGCAGGATCTATTTTAACCCAGACTGGAGAGAAATTCAATTTAAAATCTTTTGCTGAAAATTTTCATCAATTTTTGATAGAAAAACTTGAAAATATTCCTTCGGAAGGAGATATTTTGAATCAGCTGAATTCCAGTTTATTCCGAAAAAACATCATTTCTGTGTTTGAACTGAACAATACAAGACAAAATGGCATTATACGCAACGCTGATGAAAATGGAAAAATATGGATTGAACTTGAATCCGGATTACAGTCTTTTTCTTTAAAAGAAATAAAACTTCTTTACTGATTGGCTCGCTTCAAATATAAAAACAAAGTAACCGGGAAGAAAATAATATTCGGAATCCACATTGCCAATGCAGGTGGGATGCTTTTATTTTCCGAAACCACTTTGAGTGCCTCAAATGAAAACACAAAGATGAATGCAAGAGAAATCCCGACAGCAAGATTTATCCCGAGTCCTCCTCTTTTCTTCTGAGAAGAAAGCGAGAGTGCCAAAAATGTAAGAATAATAATAGATACAGGCATCGAAGTCCGCTGATGAAACTCGTTTAGGTGAGAATTAAGATTGCTGTTTCCTTTAGAACGCTCTCTTTCAATAAACTTCATCAGTTCAGGAGTTGTTTTATTTTGTCCCAACAATTCATTGGGAAACAATTCCTGCGGATCCTGACCAAAATTTTTTTTCAGCTCAAAACCCTGCCCAAGTAATTCAGAATCATCTTTATTAATCGTTTTCTCAAGGTAGCTGTTCAGAATAAAACTTTTTTTATCCTTATTCCACAAAACATCAGATGACTTCAGTTCGTAAGTAAGTTTTCGGTTTTTATCAAATTTCTGATAGAGAAAACCATAACCTCTTTTTTCTCTTTTATTCCACGAATTAATAAATATAAACTCATTTTTGCTGAGCTGTGCAGAAACGGGTGCAGTTCCAAGGATTTTTTCTTTGTTGGCGGTATTATAAGTATAGGCTTCTAACTCATTTTTCTTAATATTTGCCCAAGGCAAAACAAAATGATTTACCACCAAAGAAATAATTGCGATAAATAATGACGTTAGCAAATAAGGTCTGGCGAATCTGTGAAAACTCGCACCACTGCTTATAATAGCAACAATCTCCGTATTATTTGCCATTCTTGAGGTAAAATAAATTACCGAAATAAAAACAAGAATGGAAAGGAACGTAACAACAAGATTAACAATCCAATAGGGATAAAAATGAACCAAAAAATAGCTTACCGTAAGTTTAGGATCCAACGCTGTTGCATTTTCTATACGTGGGATTTTCTGCTGAACATCTATAACCAATACAACAATAGAAAGCAATACCAACATAAACCCGAAAGTTCCGAGGTATTTCTTTACGATATATCCGTCTACAATTTTAAGCATAAATCTTTTCTAAAGCCTTTGTCTGAGTACAGGTACTACAGAATTTTTCCACTGATAAAAATCTCCCGCCAAAATATGCTCTCTTGCAACTTTTACCAAATCTAAATAAAAGGCTAGGTTGTGAATGGATGCAATCTGCTTTGCAAGATATTCTTTAGACACAAATAAATGCCTTACATACGCCTTAGAATATTCCTGATCTACAAAGCTTGTCCCAAACTCATCCAACGGAGAAAAATCTTTCTTCCATTTTTCGTTTTTCATGTTCATAACACCTTGCCAAGTAAACAGCATTGCATTTCTTGCATTTCTGGTAGGCATTACGCAATCCATCATATCAATTCCCAAACCAATAGACTCCAGAATATTCCAAGGAGTTCCTACTCCCATTAAATATCTAGGTTTTTCTTTTGGCAAAATATCGGTAACCTCATCGGTAATTCTGTACATTTCTTCTTCTGGTTCTCCCACAGAAAGTCCGCCAATTGCATTTCCTTCTGCTCCTGCTTCGGCAATTACTTCAGCAGAAATTTTTCTTAAATCTGAATATGTGGAACCTTGTACAATTGGAAAAAATCTTTGTTTATGACCATAAAGTTCAGGATTTTTCTCATTCCAGTCGATGCATCTCTTCAACCAACGGTGCGTCATTTCCATAGACAGTTTCACTTGGTTGTAATCGCACGGATATGCAACACACTCATCGAATGCCATAAAAATATCGGCTCCAATCTGTCTTTGGATTTCCATTGATTTTTCCGGCGTGAACAAATGATAACTTCCGTCTATATGCGACTTGAATTTAACCCCTTCTTCAGACATTTTTCTGCTTCCAGAAAGTGAAAACACCTGAAAACCTCCTGAATCGGTAAGAATGGGAAGATCCCAGTTCATAAATTTATGTAAACCACCCGCTTCCTGCATTACTTCCATTCCTGGACGAAGGTAGAGATGATAGGTATTTCCTAAAATAATCTGCGCCTTCACATCATCCTTTATTTCTCTCTGATGAACCGTTTTTACACTAGCAACAGTACCAACAGGCATAAAAATAGGCGTTTGAATACTTCCGTGCTCGGTAGATAAAACTCCCGCTCTCGCTTTTCCTTCTGAGGTTTTCTCTATATTAAAAAAATTCATTCTATTACTTTTATCATTGTTTACCGGATTTTACAATTCGGCAAAACATCCATTACCTACGTTCTAAAGTAGGCAGTTCTTTATTAATAATCTGTCCAGATTCTTTTTCAATTTTCTCCGCAGCTTTTGGATCTTTATCCTTAAGAATTTCCTGGGCATCTTCTACAACACCTCTCATTTCCTGTTTAATAACGTAATATTTGTAGCTTTCGACAAAATCTGCTGTTCTAATGTTGTGGGATTTCAGAATAAAACGGGTTTCGCTTTCCAAACTTTTCCCCGGATACAAAAACATAATCTGATCGTTGATTGCCATTTCAGCAATAATTTCTGCCATTGTACTTTTACTGACAAGATTTTTAGGCTTATCAACATATTCCGTGCAGGAAAAAACAAACAAAAAGATAAAAAAACCTATAAACTTCTTCATCAACTTACTTTTTTTGTTTTTAAAATTATGTACAGACAGATCATTTTTGTTGATTTTAAATATTTGAAGAACTTAGTACAAATATAAATCTTGCTATTTTATTGGAATTATTTTTTCAGATTGAAATCGTAGTTAGAAAATCTATCCTGAATTTTACAATCTGTTAATTAAAGATTTCCATTTTAAATTTAAGACTCCAAATACAGCTTCGTGGATGATACCGCCATTCATTTTACTTTCGCCCAAAATTCTGTTGGTAAAGATAATGGGAACTTCAACAATTTTAAACCCTTTTTTGAAAGCTCTGAATTTCATTTCAATCTGAAACCCATATCCTTTCAACCTAACATTATTCAGCCCAATTTCTTCAAGTACTTTTCTTGAAAAACATACAAATCCTGCAGTCGTGTCGTGTATGGGCAATCCTAAAATAAATCTCACATATTTCGAAGCAAAATATGAAAGCAGTACTCTTCCCATAGGCCAGTTAACCACATTTACTCCTTTAGAATACCTCGAACCCACTGCCATGTCTGCATTTTTACAAGCTTCAAAAAGTCTTGGAAGATCTTTAGGATCGTGAGAAAAATCGGCGTCCATCTCAAAAATATAATCGAACTGATTTTCTATAGCCCATGTAAAACCATGAATATATGCCTTGCCCAAACCATCTTTTACTTTTCTTACAGACAAATGAAGATAATGCGGATAGTCTTTCTGCAAAGCTCTCACCAGATCTGCAGTTCCGTCGGGAGAAGTATCGTCTACCACCAAAATATGAAAATCATCTTCCAATGCAAAAACTGCAGAAATTATAGATTCTATATTTTCCTTTTCGTTGTAAGTTGGAATTATGACAAGTTTTTTCATTTCAGTTTGCAAAGATAGTTTATTTAAGTTTTTTATTTTATACAAAATAATCTATAATTTTGCAAAAAATTTCTTTTGCCATCAACCCAGAATTTTGTAAACCAAGTAAGAATACCCGAAAATAACGATTGGGTTGTTCTTATTATAGTTGTGTGCCTGTTTCTTTATATTTTTATGATGAATGTGGTAGAACGTGAAGCGAATTTAAAAGATTTTCTTCTTCAGAAATATTACGATGCAAGCAACAATTTCCCGAGTTGGATCATCACATCGGTAATAACGGTATCTTGCTTCAGTGTATTGGTCTCACAGTACATTCCTTTTGTTCCGAAATACGTTGCAGAAATTCAGCCTTTTGGTTATCAGCTTAATAAAATAGGATATACTTTAATTGTAGTTTCTTTATTCTATCTAGTTAGATCCTGTTTGGGTTATTTACTTTATCAGTCTATAGGCGATGGCAAAAAATGGAGTATTTTCTATTTTACAGCGACCAAGTTTTACTTCATTTTTTCTATCTTGATGATAATTCTCTGTGTTGCACATTATTATTTCCCTATCGACAGAAATAGAGCATTTGTTTACTATCTCTGTTTCTTTGGTTTCGTATTCATTTTCAAACTGTTTTTCTATTTGTTTCACAGAAACAACATATTACCTCAAAAATGGTATTATAAATTTTTGTATATTTGCACGCTCCAAATGGCACCAATTCTGATGCTATGGAAGTTATTATTTATTTAATAGAGTACAGATGAGAATAAAATCAATATTGGTTTCTCAACCAGCGCCGAGTGAGTCTTCTCCATATATGGAAATTGCGAAGAAGGAAAAAATAAAGATTGACTTCCGCCCGTTTATCCACGTAGAAGGTGTAGACAATAAAGAACTCAGAACACAAAAAATAGATCTTACGCAGTATACCGGTATTATTTTTACCAGTAAAAATGCGATAGACCATTACTTTAGACTTGCTGAAGAATTACGCTTTGCAGTTCCCGATACGATGCGGTATATCTGCCAATCGGAAGCCATTGCCAATTATCTTCAAAAGCATATTGTATACAGAAAAAGAAAGATTAGCTTTGGTGAGAAGAATTTCTCAGATCTATTGCCTCTTTTCAAAAAATTTCCTGCCGAAAAATATTTACTGCCATCTTCAGACGTTTTAAGTCCGGATATTGTAAAAACAATGGAGGCATCCAATGTAGAATGGACGAGAGCAATTATGTACAGAACCGTTTGCAGCGACCTTACCGACATCAACATAAAGGAATACGATATGTTGATTTTTTTCAGTCCGCAAGGAATTAAATCTTTACAGCAAAACTTTCCAGATTTCAAACAAGAAGATACCAAAATTGGAGTTTTTGGACCAACCACTTCTGCAGCGGCTGAAGAAGCAGGATTAAAAGTAGATTTAATGGCTCCTACAAAAGAAACGCCTTCCATGACTATGGCATTGGAAAAATATATTAAAGCTTTGCATAAATAAAGCTAAAAATTTCACACAATTAAGCCGTCTTGCTCCCAAAAGGTAAGATGGTTTTTTTTTAATTACATTTGAACAAGAATTTACATAGATGAAACCTCCAAAGGCAAAAAAAATAGAAAAAATACTGGAAATACATGATGATAAAAGAAACGATGCTTATTTCTGGATGAATGAAAGAGAAAACCCCGATGTAATTAAATATCTGGAAGAAGAAAATGCATACGCAGATTTTGTCATGAAACAT
This sequence comes from Chryseobacterium sp. RR2-3-20, assembly GCF_017808115.1. NCBI lineage: Bacteria > Pseudomonadati > Bacteroidota > Flavobacteriia > Flavobacteriales > Weeksellaceae > Chryseobacterium > Chryseobacterium sp. RR2-3-20. The sequence goes on from NZ_JADQBD010000001.1 coordinate 86,953, forward strand.
ACAGAGCAGCTGCAGGAAGAACTTTACGAAGAAATGAAAGCTCGCTACAAAAAGGATGATGAATCTCTTCCCTATTTTTTTAATGGCTACTGGTATATTGTACGATACGAGGAAGGAAAAGAATATCCTATTTTCTGCCGAAAATACCAATCTCTCGATCATGAAGAGGAAATAATTATTGATGTAAATATTCTTGCCGATGGACAGGATTTCTTCGAAGTAGCTAATGTTGCCGTAAGTCCAGATAATAATCTTGCATCTTTTTCCTCCGACAATGTGGGAAGAAGAATTTACAATCTTAATTTTAAAGATTTAAATACCGGCGAAATACTTCCTGACACGATAGAAAATACTACCGGAAAAGCAGTTTGGGCAAACGATAATGTGCATGTTTTTTACATTAGAAAAGATGAAAGTCTTCGTGCATATAAAGTTTACAGACACAGATTGGGAACCGATTCTTCTGAAGATGTACTTATTTTTCATGAAGAGGATGAAACTTTTGATGTAAATGTTTTCAAAACAAAATCCATGAAATATATCTTCATGGCGAGTTCGAGCACAATTTCAGATGAACATCATTTTATTCCGGCAGATAATGTTTTTGCAGACTGGAAAGTAATTCAGCCAAGAATAGACGATCTTGAATATTCTGTGGAGCACTACGAAGATGAATTTTATATTATTACAAATGCCGATGATGCTACCAATTTCAAACTTGTAAAAACAAAAATAGACCATTGCGGAATGGAAAACTGGGTAGATGTTATCCCGCACCGACCGGAAATTTTATTGGAAGGTTTTGAAATTTTTAGAAATTATCTGGTTCTTGAAGAAAGAGAAGAAGGTTTGCTTCAGATAAAAATTATTGACGAAAAAAATCAGGAATCTCATTATTTGAATTTTTCCGATCCTACTTACACTGCTTATATCGGAATTAACCTTGAATTTGACACAGAAATCCTTCGCTACGGATACACTTCTCTTACAAAACCAAGTACTACCTACGAGTACAATATGAAAGACAAAACAACCAAAATGCTGAAACAGCAGGAAGTTTTGGGAGGAAAATTCGATCCGGAAAACTATATTTCCGAAAGAATTTGGGCAAATTCTCGGGATGGAGAAACTAAAATACCAATTTCTCTTGTCTATCATAAAGACACCAAAAAAACTAAAGAAACGCCACTTCTTTTATACGGCTACGGAAGCTATGGCCATACTGTGGATGCCAGTTTTTCGAATGTGAGATTATCTATTCTCGACCGAGGTTTCATATATGCCATTGCCCATATACGAGGAGGAGAATATTTGGGAAGAGAATGGTATGAAGACGGTAAAATGCTATTCAAGAAAAATACTTTTTTTGATTTTATTGATGCCGGAAAATTTTTAATTGAGGAAAACTACACTTCACCGAAACATTTGTATGCGATGGGAGGAAGCGCAGGCGGACTTTTGGTAGGTGCAGTAATGAATTACGAACCTACTTTATTCAACGGGATTGTTGCACAAGTTCCTTTTGTGGATGTTGTTACCACAATGTTAGACGAAACTATTCCTTTAACCACCGGAGAATACGATGAATGGGGAAATCCTAACGATGAGGAATATTACCATTACATGAAAGAATATTCGCCTTACGACAATGTGGAAACAAAACATTACCCGAATATTCTCATAACAACCGGTTTCCACGATTCTCAGGTTCAATATTGGGAACCCGCAAAATGGACAGCCAAACTTAGAGAACTGAAAACTGATGACAACATCCTTATTTTCAAAACAGATATGAGTTCGGGACACGGAGGAGCAAGCGGAAGATTCGAATCTTTAAAGGAAGACGCTCTAGAATATGCATTTTTATTAATGATTGATAAAAGACAATAATTAAAAGATTAAATTTTTTAAATTATTATTAAGAACTTTCATCAATCATCATTTATCAAATACCAATTATGATTAACGAAGCAGAATACTGGCAAAAAATAGAACACTTTTTCAGCGAAAATTTCGAAACTGAAAAAAATGCACCGATAGAAACATATCTTTTTCTAATCGGAGTGCAGGAATTAGGAAGCGGACAGCAGAAATACACCAAAGATGATAAAGTAAACCTCCTTCATATCGCGGTTTGCCGTTTGTTGGAGCCTTTCGGATATTTTAAATTTTCACATTATGATGATGATGGCTATCCCCATTTTGAAGAAGTCGAAAAACTTCCGGAATTGAAGCCCAACGAACAGCAGCTTTTAATGAAAAAAGCTATTATTCAGTATTTTCAGGATGAAGAACTGATTTAAAAAGAATTCCATTAAAGCTATTTATGCAATACCTTTAATGGAATTTTTTACATTATCTAACAGCAGATCTGTTGGTAAACGAAATAATCACTCCACCAAACAATCCTACAGTTTTCATGTAAGAAAAGCTGGAATCTAATGGTAAAAATGCTCCGATAATACATAACGCAGCGGCTGCATACATCGGATATTTAAATTTAGTATTAATCAGCAATGGCGCCTGCAAGATAAAACTCAACCCTATCAGAATATAAAATAATCTACCGGATATAAGCGAGTTAACACTCTCAGAAAATAGATTTAACCAACCTATAGCAATACAGATGATCGCTAAAATAGAAAGTATTCCTTGTGCTGCCTGTAAATTATTTCTCATTAATAGCTTTCGTTTTTATTAGGAAAATCTGAAGTTTTTACATCCTTTACAAACTGCGAAACCGCTCCGGTAATTTCTGTATACAAATCTAGATATCTTCTTAAAAATTTAGGAGAAAAACCTTTGTTCATCCCAACCATATCGTGATATACCAAAACCTGCCCGTCACAATCGGCACCCGCTCCGATTCCGATGGTTGGTATTGAAATACTTTCGGTAACCTTTTTAGCCAAATCTGCGGGTATTTTTTCTAAAACCACCGCAAAACAGCCAAGCTCTTCGAGTAATTTCGCATCGCTAATCAGTTTTTCAGCTTCGGCTTCTTCCTTAGCTCTTACTTTATAAGTTCCGAACTGATAAATAGACTGTGGCGTTAATCCCAAATGCCCCATAATAGGAATTCCGGCATTAATAATTTTTTTAATAGATTTTGAAATTTCTTTTCCGCCTTCTATTTTTACAGCGTGAGCTCCACCTTCTTTCATCATTCTTACAGCAGACTCCAATGCTTTATCCGGATTACTCTGGTAGGTACCAAAAGGAAGGTCTGCAACAACCAAAGCTCTATCTATACCCCTTACAACACTTTGTGTATGATAAATCATCTGATCCAGCGTTATAGGAAGTGTAGTTTCGAAACCTGCCATTACATTTGCTGCGGAATCTCCAATTAAAACAGCATCAATTCCTCCGGCATCGACCATTTTCGCCGTGGTAAAATCGTAAGCGGTAAGCATGGTAATTTTTTCCTTATCGAACTTCATTTTTCGTAAGGTTTCAGTCGTAACTTTTTTAATTTCAGAATGTACAGACATAATATAATAAATGAGTAATAAGTATGATAAATGAACTTTCCTGTTCTGCCAAATTTTGTGTATAAAAAAATAATGATTGATTTAACCAATCAACCATCATTTGTTATCTACAAAACTACGTGCCCAAGTTTCATTAATTTTTCGTGATTCAGAATTTTAATATTTCTTCCGTCAACCTCAATCAGATGATCTCCTTTAAATTCAGAAATCAAACGGATAGCACTTTCTGTGGCAGTACCAATAATATTAGCTATTTCTTCTCTCGTTAACGAAATTTTTATAAAACCTTCAGGATCGGTTCCTAATTTCTGTTCCAAAAGCAATAAAATCTCTGCAAGTCTTTCTCTAACTGTTTTTTGTGCCAGAAATGTAATCGTATTAGAAGATTCTCCAAGTTCGTAAGAAATTTTCTGAAGCATTACAAAAGAAAGCTGAGAATCTACTTCAAGAAGGTACATAAATACATCTGCAGGTAAAAAAGTAGCTTCAATATCCGTCATTGCTTCTGCTTTTGCCTGAAAATTTTCTCCGCAAAGCAAAGACCGGTAACCGATAATATCTCCCTCTTTTATAAACCTAAGAATTTGATCTTTACCAAATGCACCCGATTTTGAGAGTTTCGCCGCACCTTTCTCCAAAACAAAAACACCTTTTGGCGTTTCACCATCTTCGAAAATAACGTCATGCTTTCCAAAACTGAATTTTTTCTTAGCATTAATATATTTTTCAAAATCTTCGGTATTCAGCCTTTCTCGGAATGATTCATCATTAAATATTTTAGCAAATTTTTCTTCAATGGCTATCTGTTGTTCTTGCGGCATTTTTATGACATTTATCACAAAAATAGAACATTTTAACCCGATAAACAAAAAAAATGTTATAATTTTGTAAGTCAATAATTTATGAAGGTGAGCGAGAACTGTTTTCATTGCGGACAAGAGATAGAAAAGGAAAGAATTTCTTTCGATGAAAAAATTTTCTGTTGTACAGGCTGCAAATCTGTTTATGAAATTCTGAATACCAATAATCTTAGTAATTTTTACGAACTGAACAAAAAGGCAGGAATTCGTCCTTCTGATGATGATGCTTCTCAATTTGATTATCTCGACACACCTGAAATTTTTGAAAGACTGACAGATTTTTCTGAAGGCAACACGAGTCTTGTAACGTTTAAAATACCGGTAATCCACTGTTCTTCTTGTATTTGGCTGTTAGAAAGCCTACACACATTGCACCCGGACATCAATTATTCTCAGGTAAATTTTACAAGAAAAACACTTCAGATTTCTTTCAACCATAACCAACTCAAACTGAGTGATGTTGCAAAATTTCTCACCAATTTAGGTTATAAACCTGCAATAAGCCTTGAAACCGCAGATAAAGGTGAAGAAAATTTAGACAAATCTCTTTTGGTAAAACTTGCAATTGCAGGATTTGCTTTCGGAAACGGAATGTTTCTCGCTTTTCCAGAATATATTGGTGGCGAAGATGTTTGGATGCAGCATTACAAAGGTCTTTTCAGAGTATTGATGTTTATTCTTTCCATTCCTGTAGTATTCTATTCTGCATCAGATTATTACAAATCTGCGTGGTATGGTTTGAAAAATAAAATAGTGAATATTGACGTCCCTATTGTTCTGGGAATTTTTGTATTGTTCAGTAGAAGCGTGTACGAAATTGCCACAGATTACGGACCTGGATATTTCGATACTTTGTGCGGACTTTTATTTTTCATGCTTTTAGGAAAAATGTTTCAAAAAAGAACCTACAGCTCGCTCTCCTACGACAGAGATTACAAATCTTTTTATCCAATTGCCGTGACAAAGGTTGATTTTAACGGAAAACAAGACAATATCCTTCTTTCTGAAATAAAAATTGGAGACAGAATTTTGGTTAGAAACCAGGAAATTATTCCCGTAGATGCTATTTTGATTAACGGAAAAGGAAATATCGACAACAGCTTTATTACCGGCGAAAGTGCAAGTATCTCTAAAAATCCGGGAGACAAGATTTTTGCAGGCGGGAAGCAAATAGGATCTTCTTTAGAACTGGAAGTAATTAAAAACGTAGACCAGAGTTACCTCACACAATTATGGAATAAAGAAGCATTCAAAAAACATGAAACAGGGCTGGATACGCTCATCAATAATATCAGTAAATATTTTACATTCATTATCTTAGGAATTGCCATTATTTCCGGAACTTATTGGTATTTCATTGATTTGGAAACCATGTTTCAAGTTATTTCTGCTGTACTGATTATTGCGTGTCCGTGCGCTTTAGCATTATCTTCTCCGTTTACTTTCGGGCATATAATGAGAATTTTGGGCAGAAATAAATTTTATGTAAAAGATACTTTAACAATAGAAAAAATAGCAAAAGTAGACACGCTGGTTTTTGATAAGACAGGAACAATCACCCATAGAAAGAAATCCAATATAAAATACGAAGGTTCTGAAATTCAGGAATTTGATTTGTTAAACATTAAAACTTTAGTTAAAAACTCCAACCATCCACTTTCTAAATCACTTTACGAATTTCTGAATGTTCAGGATGAATATTTCCCGGTTGATCATTTTGAAGAAATTTCAGGCAAAGGCTATTCTGCTAATGTAAGAGGAAATATTTACAAGATTGGTTCTGCCAAATACAACGGTCAGGAATCCAAAAATCTTGAAACCGCCGTCTACATAAGTAAAAACGATCAGTTTTTAGGAAAGTTCATTTTCAAAAATGAATATCGAGAAAATCTTAAAAAGCTATTTACAAAACTTAACCATTACAAAATATTTATTTTAAGCGGAGACAATTCTTCCGAAGAAGATCAGCTTAAAAAAATCATTCCGAACTGTAGCGCAATGGCATTTAACCAGAGTCCAGAAAACAAACTGGATTACATCCAAAACCTTCAGAATGACGGATCGAAAGTAATGATGTTAGGTGACGGACTTAATGATGCAGGTGCTCTAAAACAAAGCAATGTTGGTGTTGCCATTTCTGACGACAGCAACAGCTTCACCCCATCGTCAGACGTTATTATGAACGGCAAAAAAGTAACACAACTAAATGATTATCTGAATGTTTGCAAAGGATCTATAAACATTGTGAAATCTACATTCGTGATCAGTTTTCTTTATAATATTATTGGTTTGAGCTTTGCAGTAACCGGAAATATGAGTCCTTTATTTGCCGCGATTATCATGCCGATAAGTTCTATATCTGTAATAACATTTACTACAGTCTCAACATGGATTTTGGGTAAAAAACACTTTAAAAAATCTGCTTAACATCGCTTATTTAGATTAATTTTAAATTATTCAAAACCCTTATTTTGTGATGAAAGTCATTATTTTTCACTAAATTTGAACCCCGTAAATAGGTTAATTTTGTTGCCAGATGGATATTCTATATTTAATGATCTTATGCAGCGTTTCATTAGCTGCCGTTTTTTTGGTCGTTTTTATAGTGTATGCCCGAAAAGGACAGTTTGAGGACGACGAATCTCCGGCTGTAAGAATCCTCTTTGACTCTGATGAAATCAAAGAAGAAAATCCCGTTTCGAGCAACGAAAACGATAAAAAAGGAGATAATAATAAATTTGAAGAAAAAAGTGAATAGTTAATATGGAGACACAAAAGTTTAGTTATGACAACAGTATTGTTCGTGCATTCCTATACGCAACCATAGTCTTTGGGATCATTGGTTTTGTATTCGGACTCACGGCAGCATTGATGCTTTTCTATCCTGAGCTTCCTGAATTTTTGTTCGGGACTGATGACGAAACAATCAAAAGTCTGGCGTCAGGAAACATGCAAGGTTTAATTAATACGAATGGTGCATTAGGCTTCGGAAGAATCAGAATGCTACATACCAACACGGTAATTTTCGCATTCGTATGTAACATCGTTTACGTAGGAGTTTATTACTCTTTACAAAGATTACTGAAAACAAGAATGTATAGTGATACACTTTCTTGGATTCATTTCTGGACGTGGCAAATTATGATTGTTGCTACTTTCATTACATTCTTTATGGGAATAAACACTTCTAAAGAATATGCAGAACATGAGTGGCCAATTGATATACTTATTGCTATATCATGGGTTATTTTCGGGGTAAATATGCTCCTTACGATAAAGAAAAGAAGAGTTAGGCATCTTTATGTTGCAATTTGGTTCTATCTGGGAACTTGGGTAGCTGTTGCAATGCTTCATATCTTCAACAATTTAGAAGTTCCTTTGTCTTTTACAGGTTGGAAGTCTTATTCTGCATACGCTGGTGTAAAAGATGCCATTGTACAATGGTGGTACGGACACAATGCAGTTGCTTTCGTTTTAACAACACCAGTACTTGGTTTAATGTATTACTTTTTACCAAAAGCTGCAGACAGACCGGTTTTCTCGTATAAATTATCAATTATTCACTTCTGGTCTTTAATTTTCGTATATATTTGGGCGGGACCTCACCACCTTCAATACACCGCTTTACCAGCTTGGGTACAGGCAGTAGGAACCGGGTTCTCTATTATGCTTATTGCACCGTCTTGGGGAGGAATGCTGAACGGATTGTTAACGTTAAGAGGAGCTTGGGACAAAGTAAGAGATAATCCTATTCTAAAATTCTTTGTAGTAGCTGTTACTTGCTACGGTATGGCAACATTTGAAGGTCCATTATTAGCTACAAAATCTTTAAATAAAATTGGGCATTACACAGACTGGGTAATTGGTCACGTTCACTTAGGTGCTTTAGGATGGAATGGTTTCATGGCTTTTGGAGTTATTTACTACTTGGTACCTGTTATGTGGAGAACGAAACTATGGTCTGTAAAATTGGCTAACTGGCATTTCTGGTTGGGAACTTTAGGAATTATTTTCTATGCAGTCCCAATGTATATTTCAGGATTTACACAAGGTTTGATGTGGAAGCAGTTTAATCCGGACGGAACTTTATTGTGGAAAAACTGGCTTGATACTGTAACAGCAATCATTCCTTACTTTAAAATGAGATTTGTTGGAGGATTGTTCTATCTTACTGGAGGATTATTAATGGTTGTTAACGTATATAAAACCATTAGAAAAGGATCATTCCAAAAAGAAGTTCCTGCCGAAGCTCCTGCATTGGCAAATATTGGAAATAAGAGAAAAGAAGGGGAAGGATTCCACCTTTGGTTGGAAAGAATGCCAACTTTATTAACCGTATTATCATTGCTTACTATTTCTGTAGGAAGTATGGTAGAAATCATCCCTACTCTATCACTTAAGAAAAGTGTACCTACCATTTCTGCTGTAAAACCTTATTCACCACTTGAGCTAGAAGGTAGAGATTTATATATCCGTGAGGGTTGTAATGCTTGTCACTCTCAAATGGTAAGACCATTTAGAGATGAAATCGTAAGATTTAACGGTAAAAACGGGCAGTATTCTAAAGCCGGAGAATTTGTATATGACAGACCTTTCCTTTGGGGATCTAAAAGAACAGGACCAGATTTGCACAGAGAAGGAGGGAAAAACCCAAGTTCTTGGCATTATAAGCACATGTTTAACCCAAGATCTACATCTGCCGGTTCTATCATGCCTCGTTACCCTTGGTTGATTGCTAATAATTTAGACAGATCTAAAATGGTTGACAAAATTGTTTTCATGAAGCAGGTTTATGACGTACCTTATACAAAAGCTGAAATTGACACCGCAAATCAGTGGGCAGATAATCAGGCAGCAAAAATTGTAAAAGACATATTTGTACAAGCAGCAGATTTGAAGACTGCATATGCAAAAAGACCACAAGGTGAACTTGAGAAGAAAGAAATAGTTGCTTTAATTGCATATCTACAAAGATTAGGTACAGATATTAAAACAACTGAAATTAAAACAGCAAGTACTAACTAAATTTTAAAAAGTTACTGATGATTCCGCAAAACTTTAAAGACATATTATCCAATACAGACAACGCTGGTTTTTACCAAACATTGGCTCTGATATTCTTTATGCTGTTTTTCGTTGGTCTTATAATTTATGTTTTTAGCCGACCTAAAAAATATTATAAGGAAGAAGAACATGCTCCGCTTGGAGATGATGAGGATGATTTCAATTTAAAAAATTAAACTATTTTATTATGAAACAAAGAACACCAGTTTTTGTAAACATTTTAATAATAACGGGACTTTTAATTGTTTTCTATTATTTATTTGTACAAGACTATTCGTTTTTTTCCTCACTTTATTTCTGGGGTACTGTTATAATTGGTGCAATTTTGGCCTACATTCACAGTGCGATTGGAGATTTAATCGAAAACAAAAATTTCGGGAAGTTATCAGACGGCGAAAAAGCAGCTTATCTTGCTGAAAAGAAAATACCTTTCTTAAAAAGACAGTACATGGCTGCCTTCAAAAAGCAATCTGAAACTGAAGAAAAAGATATTCTTATCGACCACGGGTTCGATGGGATTATGGAACTAGATAATCAGCTTCCAAAATGGTGGATCGGATTATTCTGGTTTGGAACTGTTTTCTGTGTAGTATACATTTTTGCATTCTCTTTTACAGACTTTGCACATCCACTTAAAGAATATGATGCGGAATACAAAGAACAGGAAGCCAGCGTTAAAAAGTACATGGAAGAACAGCCACCTGTAACTATTGAAACTGCAGAGTTTTCTGAAGATAATATTGCAGCCGGTGAAGAAGTTTTCAAAACCAACTGTGTATCTTGTCACTCAGACGGAGGTAAAGGAGGAATTGGTCCTAATCTTACTGATAATTATTGGCACAATCAACCTGAAAAAACTTTATTCAAAAATGTATTTCATGTAGTGGAGAACGGTGTTACCGGAACAGCCATGCAGGCTTGGGGTAAAAACGGTGTACTTACAGGAAACGACATTCAGAATGTTGCAGCTTATGTATACTCAATTAATCAGCTTAAAAAACCAATTACGCCTGCTGAAGGAGGAGCTCCTCCATACGGTACAGAAGCTCATTGGGAAAAAAAGTAATTAAAATTTAGAAAATATATGAAAAAACATAATTTGTTATTAGATAAAAATAGTAACGAATTATGTTTTTTTCGTTTTAAAACTAGTTTGAAATGTCAAAAATAGAGAATGAAGCCACACGTGGTGGACAAGGCCAGGTTTTAGATCCTGAGACTTATAGAGATTCTATAGGCACAATGGAACAGTCCGGTAAAAGAAAATGGATTTTTCCTAAAAAACCAAAAGGTAAATATACCAACTACAGAAATATTGTAAGTTTTGTATTATTGCTGGTATATTTTACGATACCTTTTATAAAAATTAATGGTAACCCATTTTTTATGTTCAATGTCATCGACAGAGAATTTTTTATCGTTGGGCAACCATTTTATCCTCAAGATTTCTTTATACTTACACTGGGTGCCATTGCATCTCTTATATTCATCATCTTGTTTACGATTGCTTTCGGAAGAATTTTCTGCGGATGGATTTGTCCTCAGACAATTTTTTTAGAATCTATATTTCGTAAAATAGAGTTTGCAATAGAAGGAGACCGCAATAAGCAAATGAAACTCGACAGGCAGGAATGGAACAGCGAAAAAATATGGAAACGAAGCCTTAAATGGTCTATCTACATCATTATATCTCTCATTATAACCCATTTTATGTTTATGTACATTGTGGGATATGAAGAGGTTTTAAAAATCATTTCCGAAGGACCTTTTGCAAACCCAACAAACTTTATGGTAATGATTTTGTTCACGGCTGCTTTCTACTTTGTATTTGCATGGTTCCGGGAGCAGGTTTGTACTTTGGTTTGCCCTTACGGAAGACTACAGGGAGTTTTGATAGACAAAGATACCATCAACGTTTTTTACGATTTTAAAAGAGGAGAAAACCGTTCTAAATGGAGAAAAGGCGAAGACAGAAAAGCTGCAGGAAAAGGAGATTGTATAGATTGTCTGCAATGCGTAGTGGTTTGCCCAACCGGGATTGATATCCGTGACGGACAACAGCTGGAATGCGTAAACTGTACTGCCTGTATTGATGCGTGTGATGAAGTAATGGATAAAGTAGGATTGCCAAAAGGACTTATCCGATATGCCTCTGAAAATGAAATTGAAAAAGAAATACCTTTCAAATTTACAGGAAGAATGAAAGGTTTTGCCATTGTATTGGCACTATTGGTAGGGTTCTTAGGATTTCTTCTGTACAACAGAGGAGATATGGAAGCAAAATTCATTAAACCGGCAGGAAGTACATTCTTCGTACGAGATGGTAAAATTACCAATACCTACAATTATACATTCTTGAATAAAACCAACGATAAAAAAATTGTTACCGTAAAAGTAATTAATCCTTCCCATGCAGAAATTAATTTCAGTGGTTCGAGTACCATTACCGTTGAAAGAGATAAAATCGCTAAGGGAACCATAAGCATCAGCTTTCCAGAAGCTGAAATGAATTTGTCGAAACAAAACATCACAATCGGGGTTTATGATATGAAAGGAAAATTGGTAGACTCTTACCAAACTTACTTCGAAGGACCTTTTAAATTACAGTTTTAAAGAAAAAATTATGAAAAATTTCACTTGGGGACATGGTATTGTTGTAGCCTTAGCCTCTTTTATTATATTTATTTTAGCCATGTTATTTTTATTTCCCAACGGACAAAAAAATTCTGAAATGGTTACAGAACATTACTATGAAGAAGAGCTTCAGTATCAATCTGTAATTGATGCTAAAAACCGTGCAGATAAATTGCAGGAAAAACCTAAATATTCTCAAGCTCAAAACGGAATAACATTAACCTTCCCTAAAGACATCAAAAATTCGGATACTAAGGTGAGTTTTGTTCTAAACAGATCTGATGATCAAAATTTAGACATCAAAAAATCTGTTCAATTAGATGCCAATAACGCTTTTACGATACCTGCTTCAGTTTTAAAACCAGGAAACTATACTCTAAGACTAAGTTGGGTAAAAGATAAAACCGATTATAGACTCGACTATGATGTGATATGGAAATAGCATTGATTATCTCTGCAATTGGTTTAGGCTTCGCATCCGGATTTCACTGTATCGGAATGTGCGGTCCCATTGCATTATCAATGGGTTTAACCAAAAAGCAAGCGACCAATTATTACCTACAGAATCTTACCTATCAATTGGGAAGGATTTTTACGTATGCATTCTTAGGTGCGATTCTGGGAATTGTGGGAGAAGGATTTGAAATGGCGGGATTTCAGCGGTACTTAACTATTACTGTTGGAGTATTGCTTATAATCATGGCATTGTTTTCGTTTGGCGGTAAAGATTTCGCCTCGAAGATTCCATTCATATCTCAATTTCTTTTTAAGGTTAAATTAAACCTAGGAAAACTGCTTCAGAAATCAGATTACCGTTCAAGATTCACTACCGGAATACTTAACGGGTTTTTACCATGCGGAATGGTGTATATGGCACTTACTGCAAGTTTGGCAAGTGGCGGAGTTTGGCCGGGAGCTTTATATATGACTTTATTTGGATTGGGAACTCTTCCTTTTATGTTTACGGTAGTTTTAGTGGGAAATCTGATGAGCCAGGCATTCAGACAGAAAATTTTAAAGTTTATTCCTATTGTAATGATTATTTTGGGCGGACTTTTTATTATTCGAGGCTTAGAACTGGGTATTCCTTACGTTTCTCCCAAAAAAGCAGCTATGAAGGTTTCTCCTGGGCATGCCATCAACTGTACCAATACAGATCCTAATCACAAGCATAATCCTGAAACCTGCCACTGAAAAATCTTCCGAAAAGAAGAGGAAAATTATTCGAACCCGGACTAATATAAATTCCCGATAAGGAAAATCTTCAATATTTGATTTTCTAAACATAATCATTTTATCCCAAAGAGGAATAAAGAAAAATTTGGGTATCGGAAAAGATTCAAGCAGTACAATCTCACTATTTTAAACTCAAGTTATTAAATAATCAAAAATATTATAATTAAACTGCTTCTCCGCAATCAGCAACAAATTATTTTCTGCATTACTTTGTCATTCCGCAACAATCAAAACTGATGTATTTCAGTATGTCAAGACTCTTCCAGAATAACAAAAGCATATTGATTTTTGAGGATTATGATTAAAAAGGACATTCATCTAATTAATACCACAAACAGGCAAAAATCTGTCATTTTGACAATAAAAAAAGACGAACATTGCTGTTCGTCTTTTGAGTATTTATCCAGTAAAATATTACTGTCCTTTGATTTTAAAATCATCAATCTCCCAAGTTGCTGCCGCAGAAGTTGTAGAGGTATATTTGAATGCAATTCTTACATTCTTTCCTAGAAAAGCAGACAAGTCTACATTTCCAGAACTTACCCAATCACCAAAAGCAGCATTATTGGTATCCAAAATGGCAGGAAGCTGTACCCAAGTTGTAGTAGCTACATTTCCTGTAAAGTTGTCTGTTGCATAAACCTGTAAAGCATTACCATTAAATCTTACATCACTTGTAAAACTTACCACTGCTTTAGTTTTACCAACTAAACTTACAGACTTAGAAATAAGCCAGTCTTCATTTGCATTATTTACTCCAGTAAAACCATTCATCATTGCATAATAATTAGATTGGTTTCCTTGGTTAGAAGTTGTCCACACCTGTGCACCTAAAACATTCACTGTTGTCCAGTCTGCATTAAATCCTCCCGCCGCAAAATTTTCGCTGTACAAAATAGGAAGTGGTACATAAACAGAACCATCACATCTTGGATCGTCTAAATCTGCTCCCAAAACATCTGTAATCCAAAGTTGGTAAGTCCCGTTAAATACACTTAGAACACCATATACATCGCCTTTACCGGCTTCTATAACCTGTCCTGCAAAATCTGCATTATTATTAGTTCTCAAGAAAATTTTATTCCCAGAACAGTCTTCCAAAGTTCTATTGGCTGGAGATCCTGATGCATATACTTTTTCTAGATCTCCTTCAATAAACTGAAGATTTTTAATTTTAACCCATCTTCCAACATCTGCCATACCAATTTGGTTAATTGTTCTCTCTGTTGGTACAACAGCAGTAGTTGCTTTTTTAGAATCGAAAAAGTATTTATATACATCTGCTTCAGGAATTCTTCCTACTAATGTTCCAACCGTTGTTCCAGAAGTAGATCCTAATTGAATCTCTCCTGATGCAGTTCCTACATAAAGACCTTTCAATTTAATATAGACCTCTTTTCCAACAACAAATCTAGGATCGTTGTATAAATTTGTTTTATCAATATTAATTCTGATACCTCCAGTTGCATCTTCAACATAAATATACTTGAAAAGGTTGGAAGATTTATCGTTAGCAATAACTTTAGCTTTTAAAACAAAATCATTAGTAATAGGCGTTAATGCACTAGACGCTAATTGCTTTACTTCAGCAACCGTTTTCTGTGTTAAACCATTATCGCTGTATTGGCAAGGATCTTTATCGATACCATCAATTCTTGGGAATTTTGTCATATCAAGATCTGTAACCTTATTAATATACAACTGATAAGTGCTGTTATATTTGCTGTAAATTCCTACAAACTTACCGTTACCTGAAGGAAGTGTCTGATTGGCAAATGAAGCATAACCACTGTTTCTTACAATTCTTGCAGTACCTGAAGTATTATCTCTAATAGCTCTGTCTACAGTAACGCCGCTTGGTGCAAAATTGGTACACAAAATTTTATTATCGAATTCTGCATTATCCATTTGAATTAAACAGCCAATCATATTATCGTTTACAGAAATCATCTGAGAAGAAGTCATAATTTTAGGAACAATTTCTCCTCTTATATTACAAGATCTGAAAATAGTTTGTGGAATCATTTTTTCCGGAATACGAGATACAGCACTGTTTTGGTTTTCTGCACCTGTTTTTACTCCTAACTGAACTACTCCACCATAAACACCAACAGCAAGGCCATTAATTTTCACATAGATTTTAGAACCTTGAGGAAACTTGGTATAAGTACTTACTGCATCTACACTTATGGTAAAACCATGGGTAGGATCCTTTAAAGCATCCTGAATATAAATGGTTTTATAGATATTCCCAGTTTCATCTGTTGAACTTACATACCCCTGAATATACAAATCGTCTGAAGGATCGTTGGGTGTATTATCCGCTGGAAATACATAAGCATTGTTATTCGGGTTATTGAGAGTATATTTCTCTCTCAATTCTTTCAAAGAAGTATTTGCAGTAAAATCCTGAATACACTGTACTCCTGCAAGATTGGGATCATCATACTTATCATCGTGTACACAGCCCGATATAATTAGAGCCGCAATCATCACGAAAATATATTTTAAAATGGAATTATATTTTTTCATTTTTATAATATTAGAATCTTAAATAAACATTTGTGAAGAATGTTCTTCCTCTGTCATACCAAAGTTTTGGTCCGAATGCAGGGTATTCTTTTGCAGAATCTGCAAGAGCTGCCGGGAAAGAAACATTTCTTCCTTGCTCAAAACCTCCGGTTACATAATTTCTGTTGTTCAAGATATTGTTAACAGAAACGCTTATTCCCATTCTGAATTTTCCAAAAAGGAAAGACTTGCCAGCGTTGGCATTCAACATAAACTGATCATCGAATTTCTTCTGTGCAGTTAATTGCTGAATAAGTTCTGGTGTAACATTCTGATAAGGATCATTCGTATTAGGATCTATATACATATATGGAGTCTTGTTTAAGGCAGAAAAATCCAGATACTGATCCATTAAATAATTGGCAGAAGCACCAACCCACCAATATTTAGGCGAGTTATATTTTAATCCAAAAGAAAATGCTTTCTGAGGTGTTCCGGCTACTTTGTAATTTTTAATATTAGCCTGTCCTTTCCAGAATTCTTCACCTCGGAAACCGTTAAGGTCATCAAAAGAAGATACATTAGCATTAGAAGTAAATTTGTATTCTCCAATACTTGCAGCACCGATAGCATTAATGGTTGGCGTAATTTTAACATCATAACCAACTTCTACACCCATATATCTCTTGTTTACACCAGTCATGGCTTCATTTACAAGCGTATTTAAAGATGTTCCTACTGCATCTGTTACATCTGCATAGTATCTTGCAATTTCGGTAGAATTACTAATGGTGGTATAGAAACCTGTAACTCTTAACTTCAAAATCTGTCCTCTGGTAATGTAACTCAAATCATTAGAATTAATAATTTGATTTTTAACTCCCGGAGTTACATAATCTACCATTCTTGGGTTAATGTAAATCTCGTTAAGAGTTGGAGCTAAGCTGAAAAACGCACCGTTGTAAACAATAAAGTTTTTACCATTTATTTTATACGTAATTTTCGCTTTCAAACCTGCATCTAAAGCGTCATAAACAGCACTTTTTCCTTTAGAGTTATCAGCAAATCTGGCAATACCACTTCTGTAGTCTCCATTTCTCTGAGATTCTGAATATGAACTGAAAATAGACGCAACAACATTAAACTTATTGAAATCTACTTCAGAAGAAACATTTAATGAATAATGATTTCTTGTAAACATGTAAGAATACTGTGTTCTGTCTCCTACTCTTCTTTCTACATTATCATCATCGGCATTATATTTTGCATCGTTATTGAAAGCATTAAGATTATATGCAAAATTAGCTCCCAGCAAATCTTTGATTCTTCTGAAATTATCCGATTTTAAATTTTGATAATTAAAGTTGATATTCAATTTCCAGTTATCCTTCAAATGAGTATCGAAGTGAGAAGAGAAGTTGAATGTTTTATCCTTATTTACATCTTCAACCAAACTGTAAACAGCACCTCTAGGTTTACCGTTCATATCGTTAAGATTCAGATAATTTGCCATATAAAGGCTGTTCCAGTCGATTTGCGACTGTGCTTTGAATTCATCCGCAGTTAAAAGACCATAGCTAGGCATTTTACGGTAATAAGTGGGGTTAGGATCTGCTGCATGGAACCAGTCTAATCTGCTTCTTGCATCACTTCCTATCTGGTAAGAAACTGTATTGATTAAATTAGAGGATTTTCCTAACTTCAAATAATCTGTAAGCATAAACATCGGTTCAAAAACCTTTCTGATTCTTGAATTTCTCTGTTCACCATCTTGCCATCCCCAGAATGAATTATAGTTTTTCCCCATAAGGTCGTAAACTTCCTGAGTGTTAGGAGCATTAGAAGCTCTGTAAGTAGGAGAACCAAATCCTGTTAAATTGATGGAGTGTCTATCACTGAATTTCTTCTCAATTGCCCCGAAATAAGCATAAGAATCTTGGTAAACACCATCAATAATTGCTTTATCTCCCCATCTTCGGCTTGCGGAAAGCGTAACTGCCCATCCATTTTTATTAAGACCAGAAGAATACGTTGCCATTGCTCGGTGAAGGTAACTTCTATTCGTAAATGAATACGCAAGTGAAGTCTGCTTTCTGAATGATGATGCTCTTGTATTATAATATACAACTCCACCAAGATTACCAAAAGCGTATTCTGATGGTGTAATATTATCTACATTCTCATAAGGATATCTTGTAACATCGTTAAGACCACCCCAGTTGCTGAAGTCTATTTTCCCATCGTCGCTTTTAGACATAGAAACTCCGTTGAAAATAACGTCTTCAAATCTCAAATCTACCCCTCTCGGTCTGAACCAATAAGCTCCCAATTCAAAAGCAGAAACATTCTGAAATGCATCTCTTCCAGAGCTTAAAAGACCAACCGTTGGCTGCATGGAGCTTCCTCCGTCTTCGGTATCACCCGCGGAATCGTCTATAACAACTACGCCCGCATCGGTTGCTGCACTGTTGTTCAAAACAATTACACCTAAGTCTTTTCTTTTTTCATCTGCAGTTACATCAAACTCAACTGTTTTAGATTCGAAGTTTGGCTTATTAATGGTAATAAGATAATGCCCAGGCATTAAATCTACAAACTGAAAATAACCAATTTTGTCTGCGGTAACGTCATTTACAGATTGTTCAAGATCAACCTCTGCTCTCTCAACCGGCTTACCGTCCTGGCCTTTAACGTACGCATACACAGTAGTTTGAGCGTAGTAATACGATGCAGGGAGCAAAGTAAACAAAGAGATTAGGGATAGTTTTTTAATCATAATAAACTTATTTTTAAAACCTTATTTTATTAAGGGGCAACAAATTTAGTATTATTTTCATTAAGTAAAACATTTTTAGCATTTTATTCTATTAATTATTCTTAACACTTCGCAATTATCACAACAATCCTCCCTTTTTATGGATGAAATGAAAAAATCATTTATTAAAATAATTTAATCTATTATTTATTTTAAAAAAGTGTAATTTTAAGCCCTCAATTTTTTGAATTTAATAATATCATGAAAAAATTATTGTCAGTTTCTGCCATATTGTGGTTTCTTGTAGGTTATTCTCAGCAGAAACAGGTAAAAAGAGCAGCTGTTGCTTTTCTGAATGTTGAAAACTTATGGGATACTATTGTATCTGCAGATTACATAGACGGAACAGTACCATTTTCTAACCCAAAATTTCACAGAAGTGTACCTGTAGATTCATTGAAGTATCTTGAAACAACAGAAGAATACACCGGTGAATGGAGCAACGAAAATTTGGTTGGAAAAAAAGTAATAAGAAAACAGATTCTTGCAGATGATTTTACTGCAAAAAGCCCAAAAAGATGGGGTTCTAAATACTATAATCAAAAACTTGCCAATGAGGCAAAAGTAATCTCCGAATTGGGTAGACAGTACACCAACGATAATCCCGTAATCTGTGGACTGATAGAAGTAGAAAACCGACAGGTAATTCAGGATCTCATCAAACAGCCAGCTTTGGCAAAGAGCAATTATGGCATAGTACATTACAATTCTTATGATTCCAGAGGAATAGATATTGCCATTATTTATCAGAAAAGCAGATTTACTTTAGAAAACTCTTATACTAAAGAAATAAAAATCTTCAATGAAGAAGGCAGAAGAGAATACACCAGAGATGTTCTCGTAGCTATCGGCTATTTAGACGGCGAAAAAATTGCTGTTTTTATGAATCACTGGCCTTCTCGTAGAGGAGGAGAAGCTGTTTCTCAGGCAAAAAGAAATGCAGCCGCTACGGTTTTGAAAAACGAAATGGATAAAATTTCCGCAGACAACCCGGGAATAAAATTATTTGCCATGGGAGATTTTAACGACGATCCGGTAAGTCCGAGTTTAAAGAAATATTTAGGTGCTGTAGGAAGCCCTTCAGAATTATCAGAAAAAACACCGTATTATAATCTAATGTACAAACTGTTTAAAGCTGGTGTTGCCTCTTTGGCTTATAGAGATTCTGGTAACTTATTCGATCAGATCATTGTTTCTCAGAATTTATATTCAACCGAAAAAATAACACCTACTTACAGTATTTTTAAGGCTGAAATCTACGCTCCTTCTTATTTAATAAACAAAGAAGGACAGTTTAAAGGCTATCCTTTCAGATCTTGGGATGGCGATAGATTCACAGGGGGTTATAGCGATCACTTTCCTGCTGTTTCGGTTATTCAGAAAGAATACATAAAAAAATAAAAAGCAAAAGCACTCCACAGAGAGTGCTTTTTTTATGTGTTTAAATTTTTAGCTTCAAAAAAATTATAACCGTTCATTATCCGGACTTACCTTATTCAAAAAAAGAAAAGTAGCAACTCCAGAAATTAAAGACATGGTAACCGCTAAAATTAAACTTCCAATAATGTATTGCAAAACATTATTTTTTACCAGATCAAAATTCCATTCCTGATTAAAAATGTCGCTATCATTAGCAACGAAAGGCGAGCCAAGAAATAACGAGGCTACGATAATAAAAGGAAGAAAAATAGGCAAACTTACATTGGATGCAACAAAAGCAAGAATTTTATTGAGCTTAAAGACCACCGAAAGCGAAATCACCAATAAAGTATGGTAACCTCCAAACGGTAAAAACCCAACAAAAACCCCAAGAGCAATAGAAAATGCTTTAATTCGATTAGATCCTTCACTTTCTAAAATATCTTCTTTAATAAATTGTTTAAAACTTTTTTTCCTAAAATCAATAATAAAGTTTCGTGGCTTAATGTAGACTAAAGTAATCAAGACCAAAATCGTATTCAAAATGCTGATTCTGGTAAAATCTTTGAAAGGCCTGAAATGAGAAACCCGTTCCGCCGGATCATACAGGACTTTTACCGGAACATTCTTTACCGGAATGTGCCGCCAAGCCGTTCTAACGATGATTTCAATTTCAAATTCAAATTTCGGAGTGAAATACTTTTTGGGGATTTTATTTAATGGATAAAGCCTGTAACCGGATTGTGTGTCCTGAAGTTTAATGCCGGTCTCGAACCAAAACCAAAAGTTGGAAAAACGGTTTCCGAAACTGCTTTTTTTAGGAATTCCGTCCTGAGACATATTTCGGTTTCCGATGAGCAGAACTTCCTCATCTTCCTCCAGCAAAGCCTGAACAAAAACCGGAATATCATCGGGATAATGCTGCCCGTCCGAATCTATAGTAATGGCAAAATCATAACCCTCTGAAATGGCTTTACGGAAGCCGGTTTTTAATGCGTTTCCTTTCCCTTTGTTTTGGGGAAGATGAACTGCCGAAATATTGTGATAGCTGCTTAAAATTTCTGAGGTGGAATCTGTAGAACCGTCATTAATGACGATGATATTTCGGGTGTATTCTAAGATACCATCCAAAACCCTCCGCAAAGTTTTGTGATTGTTGTACGTAGGAACAAGAACGCAGATTTTCTTTTCCGTGATTGCATTCTGAACTTCCGTGAGTGTCATTATTTTAAAGAATTTTTTTCTGCAGCCGTCATGGTTTTAGACTGCATTGCGAATTTTCTTATGTAGGTTTTTAAACCCGCATTTTGCTTGGAATAATTGTTTAGGATAAATGTTTTGTCTTCTTTCAGGTTTTTAGAATAGCCTACAATTTTGGGGATATTTTCCTGAACGCTCATTCTTATGACACGCAATTCTGCATTATTCTCATTACTCTTTATCAAACTTTCCAGGGCAGAAGCACCATTTTTTACAAAAGTTTTTCTTTTATTTTTTTCAGTAGTCACTTTAGCTTCCAAAATTTGAGCTGCCGCTCTGTAACCCGATATTACCGGATCTGAAGAGGTGGTTTTATCGGCAACAGCAATAAAGTTTTTTGCGCCTTCATTAGAAAGATTGGCTTTAGAATAAGAATTTCTCAAAGCTTC
Source organism: Chryseobacterium sp. RR2-3-20 (assembly GCF_017808115.1). Classification (NCBI taxonomy): domain Bacteria; kingdom Pseudomonadati; phylum Bacteroidota; class Flavobacteriia; order Flavobacteriales; family Weeksellaceae; genus Chryseobacterium; species Chryseobacterium sp. RR2-3-20. The sequence goes on from NZ_JADQBD010000001.1 coordinate 108,635, forward strand.
AAGATCTCCACCCTGAAAGACCAAAAATAAAGTTGCGACGATTGAAAATAAAAACTTCATAGCTTACAATTTGCGATAGTTAACAGACATTTTCAGTGCAATAGTTTCGCCAAACGAGGTGGTGTTTTTTACTTTAACGTCCTCATCATTTTCAGAAATTTGAAGTTGAACCAGCAAATCTGGCGTTTCAAAAGGATTGATGATTGCCATAAATTTCACATTAGAAGCCGATTTTAAAAACAAAGATTTTCCGGTGAATTCTTCCGTCAGTTCTTTTACAATTTGTATCATGCAAACCCCCGGCGTTACAGGATTTCCAGGAAAGTGTCCCTTGAAAATATCGTGGTCTTTATTCAGTGAAATTTTAGCAGAAAACAGACCGTTTTCGTCTTTTTCAAACGAATCTAAAGTGTAAAATTGGTTGAGAATGCTTTGCATATTTATTCCGTTTCTGTGATTTGAAATAGTTTGATATTGATTTTAAAATCTTTATGCTGAATTTCTATTTTCTCTGCAAAAGTAGGTGTTTTAGCCTCAAAATTAAAATCAATTTTTTCTTTCTTATTTTTCGTAACTACAATCTGGCTAAGAAGTTTATTGTTTGAATTTTTCCTTAAATAATAGATTTTATTACCCATTTTTGACGTGAAAATGTAAGAAAGATTATCTTGGAAACTTTCATTTACACTGTAATTTTTCCTTAAAAGTTCCTGAAAATCATTTTTAAGGAAATTGATGACCATTTTTTTGTCCAAATCGGGAAGAACATAATTGAGTTTGAAATCGTTTTCTGAAATCTCAAAATCAATCATTTTATTACCGAAATCTGTAGTCATCACGATACGATGTGTTGAGTCAGAAATTTTTTTAATGATGAGAATTCCGCTGATATCACTTCCGTAAACCTCCATCTGACATTTGTAAACATAATCTTTATTGGAAGAAAAGAACAGATTTTCAACAGTTTTTTCAGAATTGGGAATGGGTTTTACGTCCGCAAGCTGATAAGTTTTACAGGAAACAAGCAGCAGAAAAATCAGACTATAAAGAAAATTCTGAAGCAGAAATCGGCGCATTGATTTTTGTATTTTTAAAAACAATATTCGTAGTGTCACCCGAAGCTTCCGTCATATTAACCTGAGAAACAGTAGTTTCATTTTTCGGAAATTGTAATTCGATTTGTTTGATATACTTTAATAATTGAGCAGATTTCGGAGTAAATTTTGCGACATTAAAATTTCCATTTTTGAAATAGCTTACAGAAAATTCCGGGTCATTGAACATCTGTCCGTTGGAGCTTCCTACAATCAGTTTATTGATTTTTTCAAAAGTTTTACTTTTTGCATCCACAGAGGATTTTTTCCCCTGGTCGTTGATGTAGATTTTATTCTCCTTGAAAACAATGCTGTATTGATAAGGCTTCGTGTATTTCCAGCTTAATGTATTGGGGGTTTTCAGGGACATTTTGCCTTGGGTAACTATGTTTTTATCTAAAAAATCCATTTTTTTGGTTTGGATAAAGTCACTTTGCAGGGTTTTTATCCCTTTGGTTTCTGAGGAAACTTTAGCAACAAACGCTTTTGCTTCCGCTCCAGACATTGCTGTATTTTGTGCAAAAACGAAACTTGAAATTAATATGAATGTGCCTAAAGCTATATTCTTAATCATTATTTTTAGAATTAATCATTGAATCCATTGTGAAAGTCGAATACTTTTCACGCTCCAAAAATAACAATAATTCAACCAAAACATTATACGTTTTCTCGGAAGTGTCGTGAAGAAGAATAATACTTCCTTTATTGAGATTTTTTGTGATTCTGTTATAGATTTTATTTTTGTCGTCAATCACGGTATCCAAAGAACGTACATTCCAGCCAATACTTTTTTTCTGAGTTTTTTGGATGGCTTTGGCGATATTCGGATTGGTTACACCGAAAGGTAGACGATATAAATCAGTTCTAATATTCCCAAATTTTAACATCACTTCATCACATTTTTCAATTTCATCAATCATTTTTGAAGTCGATAAAAATCCGGTATTGTTAGAATGTGAAAAAGTGTGATTTCCCACAGAATGACCTTCAGCAATGATTCTTTGGAAAGTTTCAGGATATTTTTCTATCTGTTCTCCGATGCAGAAAAACGTTGCTTTGATATGATTTTCTTTTAATAGATCTAAAAACTTAGGTGTAAATTCGGTGGGTCCATCATCGAAAGTTAATGCTACTTCCTTGATTCTTGTCCTTTTATGAGTAATCGAATTCAGAAAATATTTCAACTGAATATCGAAAGAACCCCAAGCAACCACCGCAGAAAACATCAGAAAACACAACAGATACACCCAAAAACTCCCCTGAAATGCATAAATAAACACATTGCAGAAAACATAAAACAGGATGAATAGGTAATGTTTCACTATGTATGCTATTCTGTAAATGTAAATTATTCAATTTTTCTGGTGGCTAACAGTAATTTTTCACCTTGCTTATCAAGAACATATTTTTTTGTCCACAAACAGTCTTTGTTGTAATCGTATCGATATTTAATAATGTTTTTGTTCGAGCTATCAAAGGTTCGGGCTTGGTCGATTTTTTTTAATCTGGCAAAATTTCGTTTTTCTTCGGTGATGTTATTGCATTGATCATAAGAATATTTAACGATTTCTTCTTCCAGATAGCCTGTAGAACCATTAAATTTTCTTTGATACTTTTCTGAAACCAACCCTTTTTTATTACGCTTAATCTCTACTTTGTAATCAAGATTAATATTAGGTGTAAAACCATCCGAAAGAGAGTCTTTTTCTAATTTTTCTGGGGTAAGATTAATTTTAGAAACCGAAACAAGCGAATCATTTTTATATAATTTCGCTAAATTGGGTTTCCCTTTCTCAAGTTCATAAACTACCATTTCATCCGACTTGCCATATCGTATGCTTACCTTAGAATATTTTGCCCAATTTTCGTTTTGCTCCAATATATCTTGTGCATAAAACAAATTAGGTATTATAATTAACAAAAGATATGTAAGAGTTCGAGTATTCATTTTTTAAACTTTTTTTAATAAAACCAAACTATGGTCTTTTCCTCTCAAATGATTGTAGAGAAGAATATTTTTAATTTCTGATTTGTTAACAGAATTAATCATCATCACTTCCGGAATTTCCTGATTTTTGAGAATCTGACAAGCCATAAAGATTGAAAATCCGCTTGCAGTATTGAATTCTCCGCTCAAATGTTTAAAAAATAATAAAGATGAATTTTGAAATAATTCTGAAGCCTTTTTATAATAAATATCTGATTCTGAGTCGCCACTAAAACCAAGAATTACAGCATCAATTTCATTATTTTTCAAATTGTTTTTAGCTAAAAAATCTTGAATGAATGATTGGGTTTCTTCTAAATTTAATTCGTTAATAATCTGAATATCTTCAAGTTTTGCATAAGAAGTTTCAGTTTTTTCTTTCCCGACTACAAAAAAACTGGCACCTTCTCCCCAAATTACCCCTTCTGTTTGTGAATTGAGAAAATCTGCGGGAAGATTTCCCTCTTTTTTTATGGTATTATTGAGTTTGTACAAGTCCATAGTTCGGTCGGTTTGTTCGTCGCAAGAACCTACCAAAACATTGTTTACTTCGCCGTCATTAATCTGAAGTTTCGCATCTAGAAACGAAAATTCCAGAGACGAAGATGTGTTCACATAGGTAAAATTGTAAGCGTGACACTGCAAACCTAAAGCAATTTGCCCCGCAACCGTATTATGCGTAGATTGTATGAAATAAGTTGGAGTTAAAAACTCTTCGTTGTTCTCAATTACGTTTTTCAGAAACTTTTCCGAGTCTTGTGAGCAGCCCATTCCGGTTCCCACGATAATGGCGTCAGGATTTTCTATTCCGGCTTCTTTCAGAGCATATTGCGAAGCTACGGAGCTCATTTTTACCGTTTTAGACATTCTTCTGCTTGCTGCGGGCGGAATAAATTCTTTGTAATTCGGCTCAATGGCTTTTAAAATCTGTACTGAATTTTCTGGCTTAAGATTTTTGAAAAAATCTTCCTTTAATGTATCCTGAACCGAGATGCAGGCTGTACTGTTGATGTAAACTGCACTCATTATTTAGAAAAAATTAAGGTTGAACAATTTCCTCCAAAACCAAATGAGTTGGAAAGAACGTGATTGATATTTTTCTTTTTGAGTTCCGTTACAGGTGTCAAATCGAATTCTTCCATTTTTGTTTTAAAATTCAGATTCGGGAAAATCAAATTATTCTGAATCGCCAATAACGAATAAACCGCTTCAATTCCCGCCGCCGCAGCCAGAGTATGACCTGTAAAAGCTTTTGTAGAACTAAATTCCGGGACTTTATTTTCTCCAAAAATCCGAATCATTGCAATACCTTCCGACAAATCATTATTAGGAGTTGCGGTACCGTGAACGTTGATATAATCGATGTTTTCTTTGTCCAAACCCGAAACTTTCAATGCTTTTTCCATCGCCAGAAAAGCACCTTGTCCGTTTTCCGAAGAAGCGGTTTGGTGATGGGCATCGTTGGCATTTCCGTATCCCGAAAGGTAACCGAGAACTTTTTTATTTTGTTTTTTCACGACTTCATCAGATTCCAAAACGATGAAAGCGGCTGCTTCACCCAGATTCAGACCTTTTCTGTCATTATCAAAAGGTGTGTTGTAAGAATCTGTAAGAATCATCAGTGTATTAAAGCCATTCAAAGTAAACTTTGAAAGCGAATCTGTTCCGCCTACAATTACTCTGTCGAGAACGCCATTTTTAATGAGTTTCGCACCCATCATAATTGCATTGGCAGCAGACGAACAGGCTGTACTGATGGTAGAAACCATACCTTTCAAACCCAGATAATCTGCAATCAGTAAGGATGAATTTCCCGCATCGTGAGAGTCAATATATTTTTGCTTTTCAGGGAAGTCTTCGTATGTGTAGAAATATTTTTCGGTGATATCCATTCCGCCAACGCTGGTTGAGGAAATCAGTCCAGTTTTATATTCATTAATATCAGAAATTCCGGCACTTTCAACAGCTTCTTTTGCCGCTACCATTCCCAGTAAAGACGTTCTGGTTGCATTGTTTTCTGTGTTTAAATGAAGTTTTTGTGCTAATTCTTCATTAGACAATTTGATTTCGCCCGTTTTAATAGTTCCAGAATGACGTGTTTCAAATAGACTAATATCCGAAATACCTTGCTGACCTGATTTCAGCGACCTCAAATTTTCCTCCACATTGTTTCCAATTGCGGAGATAATGCCCATCCCTGTTATGGCAATTTTTTGACTCATATAATATTGGAAGTGATTCTTGGTGATTGTTTTTTATTAAGATTCCTGAAAAAGTTTTTTCAACTCCACAGAATCTGCCGGTTTCATTCTTCCGGAAAGAATTAAGGAAAGCTCTTTTCTTCTTAAAGCTGCGGCATATCTTTCTTTCTCCAAATCTGTTTCTGGCTCCATTTCAGGAATGGGTATAGGTCTGTTAAATTCATCAACCGCAACAAAAGTATAAATTCCTTTATTGGTATGAATTTTTTTTCTGTTGATAGGATCGTCTAACCAAACATCTACATAAATCTCCATAGAGGTAGAAAATGCTCTGGAAACTTTAGACTCCATCACAACAATACCACCTTCGGGAATGGGATGATCGAAAGAAACGTGATTCACAGATGCGGTAACCACTCTTCTCTCGCAATGTCTGGTCGCAGAGATAGAAGCACATCTATCCATTCTTGCCAAAAGCTCGCCTCCGAAAAGATTTCTGAGCTGGTTGGTATCGTTTGGAAGAACGATATTCGTCATTACTGTAAGAGATTCTGATGCCTTTTTTACTTTTGCCATTTAGATTTTCTTTTATGAGAAGTTGGTTTCCAACTTTTTGCTGATTGTTTTTTGATAGAATCCTGTTTTAAAGAATCTGCTTTGAAAGCCTTTACAGAATCCTGAAATTTTATTTTTGCCGAATCTATTTTTACCGGAGCTTTTTTCTCGATTCTCTGAGTTTTTGTTTTTACCGAAAGATCATCAAAAGATTTTTTACCAAAAATAAGTTCCTGCTGCGTATATGCAAAATACAAAATTCCCAAAACCGGAACAATGAAAAGAAATATCCAAAGTATCGATTTATTGAGTTTGTAATCTTTTTCGGAGTTTTCCTCTGAAACTGTTGGATGCTGATCGTTAATCTCTGAAAATCGGATTTCTTCTAACCCATAAAAATCGGGATCGTCCGACTGTAAGCGGTTTCCTTTAAATACAAATTGGTCATTTTCCAAAGAAAGTGTTCCGAGACCATTGATATTTAATGTTTTTTCCGACTGCAATCTTTTTTTCCAAAAATCTACCTGAAGATCGAGCTCTCTTCCTGCCGATGCTTCAGAAATTTGTTTTTGCTGACTTAAAAAAACAGTAAAATTTCTATCCTGAATATGATAATCCTGCTGAAAATTAATTTGGCTGGACGGCGGAAGAATACTCCCGTTTTCAGAATTAATAACTGCTTTGGAGTTTTCCAGAGAGAATGCACCAAACTGCGGAACTACAACAGTTCCGAATTGCTTCAGATATTCTAAAATGTATGCTGAAATATTCATTTGGCGACAAATTTATGATTTTTTAATGAGTTTTTGAGAGATTTATTTTCAGGTTGAAATATAAAAAACTTCAATTTCTTACTATTCGTAAAAATATACAGAACTGTTCATTTTTAAATCAGCTTACTTATTATTTATCATTCAAAGACAATAAAAAAGACTGCCGAAACAGTCTCAAAAAAATTAATTCTAAATTGCTTAGAAAAATATGATTAAGGATTGGTTTTTTATTGAATTTTCCAGCTGATTCCAAACATAAAATTGGTTCCTGCCTGAGAAAAATATACCGGACCATCGTAAACGTATCCGTTATTTACATATTTCTGATCGAAAATATTATTTACCAAAAGTTTTAATGCCACCTCTTGTCTTTTGATTCTGAACTGATATTGCGCATTAAAATCTGTAAGAAAATAATCTTTTAGCTGTAAAGCAGCTGTTTCTGTATTATCCAAATACTGTTTTCCTACATATTGGTTCGTTAAAGCAAACTGGAAATTTTTAACAGGATTGAATTTCAGACTTAAATTGGCAATTAAATTCGGCGAAAAAGAAATTTCTGTATTTCCTAAACGATCTACACCATTATTATTTTCAACAATAAAATCAAGGTTTCTGTTTTGGCTCACACTTACATTTCCAGATACTTCCCATTGTTTTGAGAGTTTTGCCAAAGATCCGATTTCTACACCTCTTCGGTAACTTTTCCCTGAATTGGTTCTGATAAATTCTCCGATATTACTAATCTGCCCATTAAGCACCAACTGATTGATGTAGTACATATAATAAAGATTGGCAGTAAATTCCAATACACCAAAGCGTTTTTCTATTCCTGCTTCAAAATCATGAAGTTTTTCTGCTTTTACGTCATTATTGGCAAAAAGGTCATCCCGATTAGGCTCTCGCTGAGCCAGTGCATAAGAGAAAAACACCTTACCATTGCCCAATCTGTAATTAACTCCCGCTTTTGGATTAAAAAACAGCCAGTTTCTTTTAAGATTTGCTCCTTCACCATCACCTTGCATTAAAATTCTAGTATCATAATCGATATTTCTTAACTGCAAATCGCCAAAAAGTTCAAAATTATCTATTCTTACCAAAGCTTTTGCAAAACCGGCAACTTCATTCTTCACCGAACGATTTCGGTAATATTCGTATTCGTTAATCTGCGGAAAGAAAACTCCCGTAACATTTCCGTAATGTCTTCCGTAATATTGGTTGGCAACGGCTCCGAAATTCAAATCTACATTTTGAAATTTTCCGTACAAAGTAGAAACTGCACCATAAAAATCATTATTCAGCCATTTCTTTCTAATGAAATCCGAACGATCTCTAAGAGTACTTCCATCCATCATATTAGGCAGATTATATCGGGAAAATTTGTTATTCTGTCTGTAATTTTCATAATAACCACTCCCTTTGGTGTAATGAAATGTGGTTTCAAGGTTCCAATGATCATTAATTCCCTGTTCCCAAAGCAACTGATAATGATTTTGTCTGTAATTATCGGTTTCGTTGTCGTAAAATCCCGATATATCTCCATTTTTATCATAAATTGCTCCTGAAGAATTAAATCTTGGATTGGTTTCCCAGGTTTGTCTATCAATTCCATTCCAGGCTTGATACGTTTTTTCTTTTCCTCCAAATGCCATGAAACGAAGTTTTGTTTTTCCTTCTTCAAATAATGCCGTAAAATTATACGAATTCAAATCCGAAAAAGCTCTGTCGATATACCCATCAGAATGAATATGAGAATAACGTCCCATTACAGAAAGACGGTTTTTCCAGAATTTACCAGAACCCACCTCAGCAGAATATTTGTAGGTATTAAAAGACCCGTAGCTGTCGTCTGTTTTCAAGTAAAACTTTTCTTCTGGTTCTTTAGAAATAACATTAATACTTGCTCCGAAAGCAGAAACACCATTATTGGAAGTTCCCACACCACGCTGAATTAAAATTTGCGATGCAGAACTGGTTAAATCTGGCACATTCACAAAAAATGTTCCCTGACTTTCGGAATCATTGTAAGGAACGCCGTTCATCATCACATTAATACCTCTTCCTGCAACACCCCGAATTCTAAAACCGGTGTATCCTACTCCATTTCCAGCGTCTGAAGTGGAAATTATAGAAGTTTGATTCTTTAGCAAAATAGGTAAATCCTGCCCGAGATTTTTACTGTCCAGATCTTTCTGAACGTTGATGATTTCTTTTGCTACGGGAAGTCTTCGTGTGAAATTAACGGTTTCTATTTCTCTTATCTTAAGAGAATCCTGATTTTGAGTTTGTGCAAAACCCAGAGAACTTGCGGTAAGTCCTAAAAAAAATAATCCTTTCATTCTTATAAATTTTAAAATTTAATGGAATAAAAGGGGCGATTAAAATAATGTAACAATTTACTGATTTAACAGTCTAGCAATAATTGGTACATTGTTATACTGCTATATTGGTACATTTTCAAATTTCCCTAAACAGCATTACCTGTTCCAGGTTCATTGGGTATAATCTCAGCTCCGATCGGGGCACCCCTTTATTTCTGCGGCAAAAATACAATTTATTTTTGATTAAACTAAAATTTATCAGTACGATCTGTTGTAAGAATCGATAAGATAATAATTTGCATCATCTTTAGTCACTTCAAACATCTTTCCCAATTTCCAGCTGTAATTTCTTTTAATATCAGAATATTCGAAAGGAATAACAATTTTATTATTCACATCAATTACTCCAAACTTATCATTATACGTAGCAATAATCATAGGATTGGCAACATCATCCCCTTCCAGCACATAGAGAAACTGATACTTTGGGTAAATAGCAAACTGCGACTGATCGTCGGGATTTTTAAACTTAGAATCTTCAATAATTCCGTATTTTCCTTTTAAAATATAGGCATGAAATAAAGCTTTCTGCATTTGCGCATTACATCTTCCTAAATCTTCTTTTTTGTATTGATAAACTTTTTTTCCGTTTTTATTAATTCGATACGTGATGCCTTTATTATCAACAGTTGCAAAATCACTGCTGCCAAAAATTTTAACTTTTTCGTTAGGAGAGTTAATCAGATTACAGTCTTCACCAAAGAACATAACCAAATCATATTCAGCGGGAATAACCATTTTTCCTTTCTGATTAACAAATCCGGATTTTCCTTTGATTTTTTTGGGAATCAGTAGCGGTATATTCTCATTCACTACCGGAAGATTAACTGTATTGCTCTGCGAAGATTTTCCGATTTTATAATCTGAAGGTTTTTTTTTGGATGTCTTAGACTGACCGAAAGCCAATACACAACAAAACCCTAATAAAAGAATATTGATTTTTTTCATCATTTTAGTTTTCATTCGGCGGCAAAAATAGAAAATATAAAATTTATATTTATAAAGAATCTAAATAAATTCAATCTGAAAAAATTCTATTTTTTTGTATTTTTGGGGACATTTTTTAAATGTTTGACAATTATTTGGTTTTGAAAGAAGCTCATTCGCTTTAAAACTGAAAGAAAAATTAGCAAATTACAAGAGTTCAACCATTTAAGAATGCTAGCTGTGAGTATTACAAATGAGAATATCAATCTGAAATTTCTCTCAACGTAAAACATCGGTTAAGAATTTTAAGTTATAAAAAAGAAAAGACTATATGGGAATTTATCAGGATTACCTCCAAGAAATTGAAGAAAGAAAAAACCAAGGACTTCACCCTAAACCTATTGATAGCGCAGATTTATTAAGCGAAATCATCTCACAGATCAAAGATACAGCCAACGAATACAGGGCAGATTCTCTTAAATTTTTTATTTACAACACTTTGCCCGGTACTACAAGTGCGGCAGGGGTAAAAGCAAAATTTTTAAAGGAAATTATTCTTGGTGAGTCGGTGGTTGAAGAAATCACACCTGCTTACGCTTTCGAATTGCTGTCTCACATGAAAGGCGGTCCTTCTATCGAGGTTTTGCTGGATTTGGCTTTAGGTAATAATGAAAACATTGCAAAACAGGCCGCAGAAGTTCTTAAAACTCAGGTGTATTTGTATGATGCCGATACAGCCCGTTTGAAAGAGGCTTACGAAACTGGTAATGCCATCGCTAAAGATATTTTGGAAAGTTATGCCAAAGCAGAATTTTTCACAAAATTACCGGAAGTTCCGGAAGAAATTAAAGTCGTGACTTTCATTGCTGGAGAAGGCGATATTTCTACCGATTTATTGTCTCCGGGAAATCAGGCACACTCTCGTTCAGACAGAGAGCTTCACGGAAAATGTATGATTACACCGGAAGCTCAGGACGAAATCAGAATGCTTCAGGCTCAACATCCTGATGCAAGCGTAATGCTGATTGCAGAAAAAGGAACCATGGGTGTTGGCTCATCTCGTATGTCTGGTGTAAACAACGTTGCCCTTTGGACTGGTAAACAGGCAAGTCCTTACGTTCCTTTCGTTAATATTGCTCCTATTGTAGCAGGAACCAACGGAATTTCACCGATTTTCTTAACTACAGTTGATGTAACCGGAGGTATCGGAATCGACCTTCAGAACTGGGTTAAGAAAACTGACGAAAACGGAAATCCAATCCGTAATGAAAACGGCGACATTATTTTGGAAGAAAAATATTCTGTTGCTACAGGAACTGTTCTTACCATCAATACCAAAGAAAAGAAATTATACAACGGAGATAAAGAACTGAAAGATATTTCTAAATCTTTTACACCTCAAAAATTAGAATTCATCAGAGCAGGTGGTTCTTATGCTATCGTTTTCGGTAAAAAAATCCAGACTTTTGCGGCAAAAACTTTAGGAATTACCGCTCCGACGGTTTTCGCGCCATCAAAAGAAATTTCTATCGAAGGACAAGGTTTGACTGCGGTTGAAAAAATCTTCAACAGAAATGCAGTGGGCGTAACTGAAGGTAAAGTTTTACACGCTGGTTCTGATGTTAGAGTTGAAGTTAATATCGTTGGATCTCAGGATACGACAGGTTTAATGACTGCTCAGGAATTGGAATCGATGGCTGCAACGGTAATTTCTCCCATTGTAGATGGAGCGTATCAGTCAGGCTGTCACACCGCTTCGGTTTGGGATAAAAAAGCGCAGGCTAACATTCCTAAATTAATGAAATTTATGAACGATTTCGGGGTAATCACAGCTCGTGACCCGAAAGGTGAATACCACGCAATGACAGACGTTATCCATAAAGTTTTGAATGATATTACGGTTGACGAATGGGCAATCATCATTGGTGGAGATTCTCATACGAGAATGTCCAAAGGTGTTGCTTTTGGTGCGGATTCAGGAACTGTAGCTTTGGCTTTGGCAACAGGTGAAGCATCAATGCCTATTCCTGAATCTGTGAAAGTGACTTTCAAAGGCGAAATGAAAGAGCATATGGATTTCCGTGATGTGGTACACGCCACTCAGGCTCAGATGCTGAAGCAGTTTGACGGAGAAAATGTTTTCCAGGGAAGAATTATTGAGGTTCATATCGGAACACTTCCGGCTGACCAGGCATTTACATTCACAGATTGGACTGCAGAAATGAAAGCAAAAGCTTCAATCTGTATTTCTGAAGACGATACTTTGATTGAATCATTGGAAATTGCAAAAAGCAGAATCCAGATTATGATTGATAAAGGAATGGACAACAAAAATGCTGTTCTTCAGGGGTTAATCAACAAAGCAAACAAGAGAATCGAGGAAATCAGAACGGGTGATAAACCTGCTTTGACTCCGGATGCTAACGCCAAATATTATGCTGAAGTTGTGGTTGATTTGGATGCCATTGTAGAACCAATGATTGCCGACCCGGATGTAAACAACGACGATGTTTCTAAAAGATATACGCACGATACCATCAGAGACCTTACCTATTACGGAGGCGAGAAAAAAGTAGACCTTGGTTTCGTAGGTTCTTGTATGGTTCACAAAGGTGACCTTAAAATTGTTTCTCAGATGTTGAGAAATCTTGAACAGAAAAATGGTAAAGTAGAATTCCAGGCTCCGTTGGTGGTTGCAGCTCCTACTTATAATATCATAGATGAATTAAAGGCCGAAGGTGACTGGGAATTACTGGAAAAATATTCAGGATTTGAATTCAATGATGCAGCACCGAAAGGTGAAGCTCGTACTCAATATGAAAATATGATGTATCTTGAGCGTCCAGGTTGCAACCTTTGTATGGGTAATCAGGAAAAAGCGGAGAAAGGAGACACCGTTTTGGCGACTTCTACGAGACTTTTCCAAGGAAGAGTAGTTGAAGATTCTGAACGTAAAAAAGGTGAATCTTTATTGGCTTCAACGCCGGTGGTGGTACTTTCTGCAATTATGGGAAGAATTCCAAGCATTGACGAATACAAAACAGCCGTCGAAGGAATTGATTTAACTACTTTTGTACCTTCTATCAAAGAATTGGTAACGGTTGGTCATTAATTTTTAGACTAAACTTTAAATATAAAAGGAAGACTTCTCACGAAATCTTCCTTTTTTTGTTTAGAATCTTTCTATTTAACACCACAAAAAATTATTTTACCTTATATCAACATACCTAATTTTATTTTTTTCTTAACTTCATCATTGTAAATAATCACTTTCATTTATTATATGAGTTATCTTATGGTAGCATAGGAATGAAATTTGATGAACACTATCAAAATTTCTCTTTAAAAGAAAATAAAAAGAAAATAAAAAAATATGACTTTCGACATTGACATGATCAAAAAAGTGTACGAACGTTATCCTGAAAGAATTGCCGCAGCAAGACAGATTACAGGAAAACCTTTAACACTCGCAGAAAAAATTCTTTACACCCATCTTTGGGAGGGCAATGCTACACAGGAATATGAAAGAGGAAACTCTTATGTAGACTTCGCTCCCGACAGAGTTGCGATGCAGGATGCCACGGCACAGATGGCTCTTTTACAGTTTATGCAGGCTGGTAAAACAAAAGTAGCCGTTCCTTCAACAGTACATGCCGATCACCTCATTCAGGCAAGAGTAGGTGCGGAGCAGGATTTGCAGGAGGGTATCAACAAAAACTCAGAAGTATTCAACTTTTTAAGTTCGGTTTGTGACAAATACGGAATTGGCTTTTGGAAACCCGGAGCAGGTATTATTCATCAGGTTGTTCTTGAAAATTATGCATTTCCTGGTGGAATGATGATCGGAACCGACTCTCACACCGTAAACGCAGGAGGTTTAGGAATGGTTGCCATCGGAGTTGGTGGAGCCGATGCAGTTGATGTAATGGCGGGAATGGCTTGGGAACTGAAAATGCCAAAATTAATCGGAATTAAATTAACAGGAAAACTGAACGGATGGACTTCTGCTAAAGATGTTATCTTAAAAGTTGCCGGAATTCTTACCGTAAAAGGAGGAACGGGTTGCATCGTAGAATATTTTGGCGAAGGTGCAAAATCACTTTCTGCCACAGGAAAAGGAACAATCTGTAACATGGGTGCAGAAATTGGTGCAACCACATCTACTTTCGGATACGATGACTCAATGAGAAGGTATCTTTCTGCAACAGGAAGACAGGATGTAGTAGATGCGGCTGATAAAATTGCTGAACATTTAACAGGAGATGCTGAAGTGTATGCAAACCCTGAACAATATTTCGATCAGTTAATTGAAATTGATCTTTCAACACTTTCACCTCATCTTAATGGACCTTTCACTCCGGATTTAGCGACACCGGTTGCAGAATTCAGAGCTAAGGCGGAAGCAAATGGCTGGCCTTTGGAAGTAGAATGGGCTTTAATTGGTTCTTGTACGAACTCTTCTTACGAAGATTTATCAAGAGCGGCTTCCATTGTGGAAGATGCTTTCGCAAAAGGAGTAAAACCAAAAGCAATTTTGGGAATCAACCCAGGTTCTGAACAAGTGAAATTCACTGCGGAAAGAGACGGTTTCTTGGATTCTTTCAGAAAATTTGAAAACGCAAGAATCTTTACCAACGCTTGTGGACCGTGTATCGGACAATGGGACAGAGAAGGTTCTGAAAAAGGGGAGAAAAACTCCATTATTCATTCTTTCAACAGAAACTTTGCAAAAAGAGCGGACGGAAATCCAAACACCCACGCTTTCGTAGCATCGCCGGAAATGGTTGCAGCGGTTGCAATTTCAGGAAGATTAGACTTTAATCCAATCACAGATACTTTAACCAACGAAGCCGGCGAACAAGTGAAATTGAACGAGCCAACCGGTTTTGAACTTCCTGCAAAAGGTTTCGCGGTGGATGACAACGGTTATCAAGCGCCTTCGGAAGATGGTTCTAAAGTGGAAGTGGTAGTAAGTCCAACTTCTGACAGGCTTCAGCTTTTAGAAGAATTCCCAGCTTGGGATGGATTGAACATTACGGGAGCTTTTGTTTTGATTAAAGTTTTCGGAAAATGTACAACCGACCATATTTCGATGGCAGGTCCTTGGTTGAAATACCGTGGTCACTTGGATAATATTTCCAACAATATGTTGATCGGCGCTGTAAATGCTTTCAACATGGAAACCAATAAAGTTAAAAATCAGTTAACTGGAGAATATGGCGAAGTTCCTGCTGTTGCAAGAGCGTACAAAGCAGCCGGAGTTCCTTCAATTGTTGTGGGTGACGAAAATTACGGCGAAGGTTCTTCAAGAGAACATGCGGCTATGGAACCGAGACATTTGGGTGTAAAAGCTGTTTTAGTAAAATCTTTTGCAAGAATCCATGAAACGAATCTGAAAAAACAGGGAATGTTGGCTTTAACCTTCAATGATAAATCAGATTACGACAAAATTCAGGAAGATGATGTTTTGGACTTCTTAGATTTAGATCAGTTCAGTGTAGGAAAACCTTTAACCATCGTTTTTCATCACAAAGACGGTTCTAAAGATACGGTAGTAACCAATCATACTTACAATCAGGCTCAGATTGATTGGTTTAAAGCAGGTTCTGCTCTGAATCTGATAAAAAAAATGGAAAAAGAAAGTTAATTTCTTATCTAAAATACTAGATAAACCGCTCAAAATTGGGCGGTTTTTTATTTGGATATAAATATGTTTCATAAAAGAATTTTTAAAATTATTTAAATTAATCTTGCATTAGCTTTGATTTTTTGAATAAATAAAAATGAGTATGCTTATTCATTATCAAATTTTTATTTAAAACATTCTCGTGAAAAATTGAGATTTTTTTTAATTACTCTCATCATTTGTTCAGAAGTGTAACAAATTCGATTTTAAGTTGTCTAATAAAGAGAAATAAATTTCTAGATGAAGAAAACTATACTTACACTTTCTATTGTTTCCTCTACATTACTTTTAGCACAGGAAAAAAAAGAAAATGCCAATACTCAGGAAAAACAAATTGAAGGGGTAACCATTACCAAAACTAAAAAAGCCGTTGAACAGAAAGCGGACCGTACTATTTTTGATTTTTCTGAACAGGCTCATCTCAACAACGGTTCTGTAATGGAAGGAGTGAAAAAACTTCCAGGTCTTGTAGCTTCTGAAATGGTGGGAATGATGTATCAGGGAAAACCTCTTGATGTTTATATGGACGGCAGACCTCTGAATATTTCCAGTAACGAGCTTACCGCTTTTCTTGAAGGAATGCCTGCAAGCTCTATAGACCGAATAGAAATCATCACCCAGCCCGGTGCAGAGTTTCCTGCAACGTCTGGCGGTGCCATCATGAATATCATTACCAGTAAATCTGCTAAAAATTATCTTACAGCTGTTTACAACGGTGGTTATCGTTTTTCTAATTATGACCGATACAGAAGCCGTTTCAATAACTCAATTGCTTTAAATTCCAGAAATAAATGGTTTGGATGGCAGGTAAATCTGGGGCAATATTATCGTGAAAGCCTTTCGGATTCTCAGTTTGATCTTTTAACTAAAAACCATTCAAACTCGGTAGGGAGAACGTATTATATGAATTCTGCGTTTACTTTTGAACTCGGTAAAGACAGATTGTTACTCAATTATGATGTAAGCAACAATAATAATAATTCTGATATTAATACAGATATATTTTTAAACGGAGTAACTTCCTCGAACTTTCTAAGTGATTCTAAAGGTACCAGACAGGAAGTATCTGCAACCTATCAGAAAAAATTTAATGATAAAAACAAGAAATTAGACTTCAAAGCAACCTACAACAACAGTACTTCTGATTTTAACCAGAGAAGTGCCAACAATTTGCAGTATTTTGATCTCGAAAATTCATCAAAATTTAATCTTTATAATTTTAAAGTAGATTACTCTCAGCCTTTAAAAATTCTGGATGAAGGAAAAATGAGTTTGGGAGCACTTTATGATCAGCAGGATTTCCAGGCACTCAACAGAAGCATTGTGAATCTTGATTATTCGAGAAAAACACTTGCCGGATATTTGGAATTTCAGGCTACTTTGAAGAAATTCGATTTCATTGCCGGAGCTAGAGCCGAAAATTATGATATCGCAGGAGTTACAAAATCTTTTGATAATCAGGGAAATCTTGTTCAGAATGATTTAATTCCATTTAAAAAATTCAAGATTTTCCCCAATGCAAGTATTCAGTATAACCTGATGAAGCAGCTTTTTGCCAATTTGAATTATAATAAAAAAATTACGCTCCCAAGCGTTTCGGTATTAAACCCTAACAATACCACTTTGGGAACCAGTGTAATAACATCAAATGGTAACCCGAATCTACAGCCTACGATTTACGACAATGCGGAGTTAAAAATCAGTGCTTTCGATTATGCTTTTATCAGCTATAATACAAGTTGGGTGAATAATCAGATTGTGCAGAGAATTACCCGTAACAATAACCTAATCAGTAACCAGCAGGTACAAATTGATCGTTTAAGAACGCATAATTTCAACTTTGGGATGCCTATTCCGTTTATGCTTTTCACTACTCCTTTCAGCGAATTGATGAAATTTAATGTAAATCCTGATAAAATGAATCTTTTATACCTGTATGCAGGATATCAGCTTCAGGAAATGCCGGATATAAAAACGAAAGGTTTTTGGGTGTACAATGTTATGGGACAGTTTATTTTACCTAAAGACATCAGGCTACAGGCCAACTACAGTATTCTTACTTCTAAGGGAAATTACTATTATTTTGAAATAGATAAACCGTTAAACAATTCTTTCGACATCACTATTTCAAAGAAATTTATGAGTGACAGGCTTAATCTTTCTCTTTATGCCAGAGATATTTTTAACCAGAATAAAACCGTACTTCTTGCTCGCTCACTTGGCGGAACAGTTTTCAATTCCAACAAAACCGACACCCGCAGTTTCGGAATTTCTGTAAACTATAAAATCCCAACCAAAAATAAATTGGCAAAAGAAGATCCGAATATGATTAAAAATTCTAACCAAGGCGACAGCAACGGAGGAATTTTGCAGCAGGGACAGTAAATATAAAGTCAATAAATTATCAAGAAAAAGTGCCGGTCATTTTAGACCAGCACTTTTTTATTTTAATCTTTAGAACCCAAATCATCCATTCTCCTATCCATTCCTTTACTGTTGGGAGTATAAACCCTGTTAGGATCTAAGAAATAAACGTTGTGACGTGCTTTTGCAATAATACCATTGTAAACATCTTCTGGAAGACCTGCTGTGTCACTTTCTTTCACTTGGTTTTCTTCTATTTTTTTGTAAACTTCTATAGCTCCGTTATCATTTAAAAGTTTTTTAGCATTCTGAGCCTGTTCGTAGTCATCAGCATAAACAACAATATTTACATTACCTACACTTTTAGTTTTGTAAGCGTATAAAAGCTCATCATCATTTACAAAAAGATGATCCCAAAAACTTTTGGTTTTTTCATCGTCATCGTAATGGTTTGCAGAATCTTCGTCTGTTACATTTGATTTTGATATGATGATGTCTTCATCTTTAACACCCAAATCATTTAGTTTAGTTCTGATTTCCTCTGAATTAACAGTTTGAGGAAATAATGAAATTACTGTATAAGCCATAATATTTTGTTTTTTTGATTATGACTTACACTACAAAAGCTGTGCAATTTATAGAATTCTAATCGTATTTTAATCTAAGAAACGCTCCAAAATATCAACAGCACATTTAGGAAGATTGGTTCCCGGTCCGAAGATAAAATCTGCACCGTTAGCGAATAAATAATCATAATCCTGTTGCGGAATAACTCCACCTACAACGATAGTAATATCATCAGCTCCCAGTTTTTTCAGTTCTTCTACAACCTGAGGTACCAATGTTTTATGTCCTGCCGCCAACGAAGAAACTCCCAAAATATGAATGTCATTTTCCACCGCCTGTTTTGCCACTTCTTCAGGCGTCTGAAATAGCGGAGCAACATCCACATCAAAGCCCATATCTGCAAATGCTGTAGCCACCACTTTGGCTCCCCGATCATGACCGTCCTGCCCCATTTTAGCAACCATAATTCTTGGTCTTCTTCCCTCTTCTTCCTCAAATTTCTGAGTGAGCTCTAAGGCTTTACCAAAATATTCGTTTTTACCTGCATTCATCGCATAAACTCCTGATATTGTTCTGATATTCGCTTTATAACGTCCGAAACTTTCTTCCATGGCATCGCTCATTTCCCCTAGTGTTACTCTTCTTCTGGCGGCTTCAATACAAAGTTCCAAAAGATTGCCTTTTCCGGATTTTGCGGTTTCACGAATTGTATTGAGAATTTCCTCAACTTTTGAAGAATCTCTTTCGTTTTTAATTTTTAATAATCTTTCGATTTGTTTTCTTCTAACCTCAGTATTGTCGATGTCTAAAATTTCAATAGGCGTCTGTTTTAATGTGGATTTAAAAGAATTTACTCCAATAATAAACTCTTCACCACTGTCTATTTTCGCCTGTTTTCTCGCTGCAGCTTCTTCAATTCTCATTTTCGGAATTCCGGCTTCGATGGCTTTAGTCATACCCCCTTCTTTTTCTACCTCATCAATGTATTTCATTGCTTCATCAATCATTTGCTGCGTGAGAGATTCCACCAAATAACTACCGCCCATAGGATCTACAACATCGCAGATTCCAGATTCTTGCTGAAGAATAATTTGCGTATTTCTTGCAATTTTCGCCGAATAATCTGTTGGAAGAGCAATTGCCTCATCCAATGCGTTGGTATGCAAAGACTGCGTTCCGCCTAAAGCTGAAGATAATGCTTCTATTGCTGTTCTAGTAATATTATTGAAAGGTTCTTGCTCGGTTAAAGACCATCCGGAAGTTTGTGAGTGAGTTCTTAACGCTAAAGATTTTTGGTTTTGAGGATTAAACTGGGTAAGAAGATTCGCCCAGATATAACGTGCTGCACGCATTTTGGCAATTTCCATAAAATGATTCATCCCGATTGCCCAGAAAAAAGATAATCTTGGGGCAAAATCATCAACATTCATTCCTGCTTTAATACCGGTTCTTACATATTCTAAACCGTCCGCTAATGTGTAAGCCATTTCGAGAACAGGTGTAGCTCCCGCTTCCTGCATGTGATAACCCGAAATTGATATTGAATTGAATTTCGGAATATTTTTAGAAGTATATTCAAAAATATCAGCAATGATTTTCATTGATGGCGTGGGTGGATAGATGTAGGTATTTCTCACCATAAATTCCTTCAAAATATCATTCTGAATTGTTCCGGACAGCTTATCCGGAGAAACTCCCTGCTCTTCTGCAGCTACAATATAAAAAGATAAAATCGGCAACACAGCACCGTTCATCGTCATCGAAACCGAAATTTCATCCAAAGGAATCTGGTCGAAAAGAATTTTCATGTCCTCCACAGAATCTATAGCAACACCGGCTTTCCCAACATCTCCCACCACTCTTGGGTGATCTGAATCGTAACCTCTGTGCGTAGCCAAATCAAATGCTACAGAAAGACCTTTTTGTCCCGCCGCTAAGTTTCTTCTGTAAAAAGCGTTAGATTCTTCTGCTGTGGAAAAACCTGCGTACTGACGTATCGTCCAAGGTTTTTGAACATACATTGTGGAATAAGGACCTCGAAGGAAAGGTGCAATCCCCGGAGAACTATCAGCAATGGCATTATCTTTTACATCTTCGGTAATGTATTTAGATTTTAATTCTAATCCGTCTTTTTCAAACGAGTAGATTTTCTGCTGACTTTCAGGTATATTAAAGTGAGGAACTTTATTTTTGATTTCCCTTCTCATTTACTTTTATTTAAGACCTTAAAAATAAACAATTTTGAAAAAATACAGCATGCTGATTATCAGCAATTCATAAAATTCATCAACTCAAAAAAAAACAATTAAAACAACCAACAAATTCTACCAAACAATTTTGTTTTGTATTTGAAGTAATTTACCTAAAAATTAAATTGAAAACCTGCTTTAATACCAAATTTAGAAACATCGGGTCTGTTGAGATAATTCCCTCTCCAGTTGAAATCTACTCTCAAAATTCTGATATTTCCAAATCCTATATTTTCGATTCCGAATCCATATTCATAATAAATCTGTTGATCGGGAGCAGAATATCTGAAACCTTCAACATTAATATTCTTCGAGGCATCGCTTAACGATCCGTAAGCAGCACGAATAAAAGCCACTTCTCTCAATTTCAGTTTTTTAATCAACGGAAGATAAGAAAGAATTTTCCCATTGAAATGATGCTCAACATGCAGTGTAGTGTAGGTATCGGCAACAAATTCGTAGTAATTTAACTGTGCGAATGTATTAGGTACAATTCCGTAAGATTGGTTCCCCGGAATAACATTCTGCAATGCTAACGGAACAGTATCGAATGTTTTTCCAGCTTCAAAGTTCAAGAACGTTTTTCCTAAATTGCCCAAAATAATGGGCTTATAAAACATAAACTGCAGTTTATTATAGTTAAAATCCGCATTAAATAATCCTTCTATTCCGCGCGTATATTTTAACACAATGGTTGGTGCTAAAGTACCATGTTCATAACGATCTACCCCTGTTTGGGAAAATCTCGCACCCGGTCTTGCAATTAAACTTAATGTAACTCTGGAATCATTGGTTGTTTTTCTGAGATTTCCATCTTGATAATACATCAAATTGAACCCAGAAGGATTGGCAGACTTTATACTTTGAAGAGTTCCATCTATTCTCAATTGAAAATTTTTCCATGGCTCGATAGACGTAAAAAAACTGGTCTGATTAATGGAACTTAAAGACGCATTTTCTCCTCTGGCAAAAACCGTTGATGATGCAAATGAACGGGATAATATACCATCTTCTGTGGTAAGCTGAACACCAAGCTGAGTAATATCTCTTTTGGTACCCGCTCCAATCATAAAACGATTAACCCTATTGAACATGTATCTTCCTTCAACTCCATATTTAAACTGTTTATCCTTAAATCCGTAAGCATTATAAAATTCAATTCTCCAAGGATCATTTTGTCCGAAATAAGTTCTAGCACCCAATCTAATTCTGTCGCCCTCCACTTCATTTTTACCATAAATAGATGTTATAGGTCCCAAATCTATTCCTTTCGTCACATTATAATATCTTGATGCTAATGTTTCATAGACTTTTACAATTCTGTTGAACTTTGGAGTCTCCTGTAATTTATTCAGCATTTCGTACACTCCTTTTTCCTCTTTAGACAAAGAATCTGGTCTTGCCTGGCTCCAATAAGCTTCGTCTTTATCTACAAAATCGGCATCATATTCCACTTTTTTTCTAGTGAATACAGAATCTGCCAAAGGTTTATTAAAATTGTATTCGTAGTAATCTACAGATCTTTTTGCCAAAATGCTTTTTGCAGACTTCTTCTTAGAAAAAGGAGTCATTTCTATTTCTGTAACCAATTTTTTTGGAAGAAAAGTTCTTTCATCAGGATTATCATATTCCAATTCGGTAGAAATAGCATTAATGAAATTTACATTGATTTTATTGGTCGATTTTAAAGTAGCTTCTAAAATTGCATAAGAATCTGTATCAATATACAAATACCCCTGAAATGCCAATACATCTGTTCTTCTTGGCTGATAATGAATTTTATACGCATTTTCTCCCCTTACAGAAACGGTGTCTATTAAATTGTAATCGTATGTACTAAAACCATCTGTTCCTACCGGACTCGGAAAGCCAATATCAAAATAATTCAACGTATTATCGTAAATATTGATGTCTCTATAAAGATTTTTCGCCGTAATACTAATTACCTGATTGTCCTGAAAACCGGATGTTTTCTGAGCAACAAGCAATTTTTTATTTCGTTTATACGGTCTGTTTTCGCCAAAATTTTCATAAATAGATTCGTTCAGAAATATTGGCAAAGCCATTTTTCCATTAGCGGTAGAATCTGCATAATCAAAAATAAAATCAAGTTTATTAAAAACTTTCCGCTTCATAAAAGTGCTGTCCAAATTATTGGCATCAAACTGAATTTTCTCGTATTCTTTAAAAGTATAAGAATCGAATTTTTCTAAACCATTGTTGCGTTTTCGTTTCCAAACTTCCTGCATAATTCTGTATGCGGGATTCTCCTTTTTATTTTTGAATTTTGTTTTTTTATTGTTAATAACAACTTCATCAATATTACTTACTTTTTCCTGTGACAGTTTAATAAGAAGATTATTTGTATTCGCAGAAGTTATATTGGTGGTTTGCAAAGCAAAATTTTTCTTAAAAAAACGCAGTTTATAAATTGTAGAATCTGATTTTATTAAAAAATTGCCCGTTGTAGTGGTAAGAAATGATGTAGGATTATCATTAATGAAAATTTCAACTCCTGAAATTTCCTTGTTGGTTCTTTCGTCAACAATTCTGCCAGACAATGTATTTTGTGCATGTAAAAATCCTGTAAATGTGAGGATTAAAATTAAAACAGAGTATTTAAAGTAATGGTTAAGCATCATTCGTTTCTTCGGACAATTAGCATAAACAAAAAGTGTGCTGCATTTTACAGTTTTTATGGTCCCATTTTTCAATTTGGAAAAACAATCATTAAAACAAAAAAACCTGACAATCATTAGATTATCAGGCTTTTAATGTACCCCAGACGGGACTTGAACCCGTACGTCCTTGCGGACACAGGATTTTAAGTCCTGCGTGTCTACCAATTCCACCACCAGGGCATGGAGTGGAGCGAAAAACGGGATTCGAACCCGCGACCCCAACCTTGGCAAGGTTGTGCTCTACCAGCTGAGCTATTTTCGCAAACGTGTGCGGATGAAGGGACTCGAACCCCCACGCCTCACGGCACCAGATCCTAAGTCTGGCGTGGCTACCAATTACACCACATCCGCATTGTTACTGAAATATTTTAAAGAACTTCCTTCGTTTTTGTGAGTGCAAATATAGGGCAATTATTTGTATTTGCAAGAATTATTTCAAAAAAAAATAAATTTTTCTAAAATTTGTTCTAAATCATAATTTTTAAATTTCATTTTATTACTTTTACGGAGTTAATATTTACGATATGGAATTACAAGGAACGATAAAGAAAATATCTGAAACTCAAACATTTGCAAGTGGGTTTCAGAAAAAAGAAATGGTTATTCTTACACAAGAACAGTACCCACAACCAATTAACATTGAATTTTTACAGGATAAAATAAATTTGTTGGATTCTTTAAAAGAAGGCGAAAATGTAAAAGTAGGAATTAACATTAGAGGTAGAGAATGGGTATCTCCTCAAGGAGAAACAAAATATTTTAATTCTATTACAGGATGGAGAGTTGAAAAAGTTTTTGATAACGCAGCCGAACCTACACAGGCAGCACCATCTCATTCTGCAGCACCGGTTTCTAACGAAAACCCATTTGCAAATGACGACGATGACGATTTGCCTTTCTAATTAATATTTAAACATCAGATAACAATCCTGCTTTTTCAGAAAAGTAGGATTTTTTTTACCATGGTAAAATTAGACAAAAACGAAATTTCATTTCCAGACCCGCTTCAGTATGACGGGCATGAAGGCATTATAGCTTTCGGAGGAGATTTGTCGGTAGAAAGAATTTGGTTTGCTTATCAACATGGTATTTTCCCCTGGTTTAATCCTGGTGAAGAAATACTTTGGTGGTGCCCAGATCCAAGATTTGTTTTATTTCCAAAAGAGCTGAAAGTTTCTAAATCTATGCAGAAAATTTTAGACAGAAAAACATTCACAATTACTGAAAATCAAAATTTTGAGGAGGTTATTTATAATTGCGGTACCATTGGAAGAAAAGGACAGGACGGAACATGGCTTTCTCAAGATTTAATGAACGCATTCATTAAGCTTCACCATTACGGTTTGGCAAAAAGTGTAGAAGTATGGCTGGAAGACCAACTTGTGGGCGGACTCTACGGTTTGCAGGTAAGAAATGTTTTTTGTGGAGAAAGCATGTTTTCAAAAGTGAGCAACGCTTCAAAAGCTGGGTTCATTCATTTTGTTCAAAATCATATTAACGATTTCAGCTTAATCGATTGCCAGTCTCACACTGAACATTTGGAAAGTTTAGGTGCAAAAATGATTTCAAAAAAAGATTTTTTAAATATTTTACACCAAGATTTATAAAAAAATACTTTGCCTGCCGTTATTACATAAAATTTTTAAATTTTATTTATTTCAAATAATGATAATCTTCATAGATTAAAAAAATATTAAACGAATAACGGTAAATATTTATTTAATAATTTTGTAACATAAAAAATTGAAAAGAAATGGGGGTTATTTTAAAACCTATTGACATAGTAGATGATATTTCGAAAGAAGATTTTTTTGAAAAATATCTAAAACCGAGAAAACCGGTAGTCATAAAAAATATGGCAAGAAAATGGCCGGCTTACCAAAAGTGGACCATGGAGTACATGAAAGAAGTTGTAGGAGATGTTACTGTTCCTTTATATGACAGCTCCAAAGCAGATCCAGCAGCTCCTATTAATGCTCCTACTACAGAAATGAAATTTGCAGATTACATAGACCTCATCCAAAGAGAGCCTACCGATTTGAGAATTTTCTTCTTCGATCCTATTAAAAAAGCCAATAAACTTTTAGACGATTATATTTCTCCAAAAGAACTTATGGGAGGATTTTTGGATAAATATCCGTCTATGTTCTTCGGAGGAAAAGGATCGGTAACTTTTCTGCACTACGATATAGATTTAGCACACATATTCCATACTCATTTCAACGGAAGAAAACATATATTGCTTTTCGACTATAAGTGGAAAGAAAGACTCTACAAATTACCGTACGCTACGTATGCATTGGAAGATTTTGATATTTCTAATCCTGATTTTAAAAAATTCCCTGCCTTAGACGGAATTGAAGGCATAGAATGCTTCTTGGAGCATGGTGATACTCTATTTATGCCTACAGGATGGTGGCATTGGATGAAATATTTAGACGGAAGTTTTTCTATTTCACTCAGAGCTTGGGATAAATCTTGGGCGGTAAAAGCAAAATCTTTGTACAATCTTACTATACAGAGAAATCTTGATAACTTCATGAAGGCAAGATTTAAAAAGAAATACATGGACTGGAAAGAGAAAAAAGCAGTAGAAAGAGCCAATTATGCCTTAAAAAGAGGATTGCCAAAGAAATAAATTTTCAAGAATATTATAAACCCGAATTTTTTTCGGGTTTTTTATTGGGAAAAAATGAAAAGAAAGTATCCATAACATTAATATTCCTTCTGAATTTATCACGTTTATTATTTTTACTAACAGTGCCGATAGTTATTATAAATTAATATATACCATCTAAAATTTGTAAATTTGCAATAAATAAATTCATAAAAAATGTATCCAACAGACTTAGTAATGCCGATGAAGGCTGAACTTACAGATAAAGGTTTTGAAGATTTGGCAACACCATCACAGGTAGAAGAGGCTTTAAAAAAATCTGGAACAACTCTTTTAGTAATTAACTCTGTATGTGGTTGTGCAGCAGGAGCAGCAAGACCTGGAGTTGTATATTCTTTAACAGGAGATAAAAAACCTGATCATTTAACAACTGTTTTCGCTGGTTATGATACCGATGCTGTAGCAGAAGCCAGAAAACATTTAGCACCATTCCCTCCAAGCTCACCATGTGTAGCGCTTTTCAAAGACGGAGAATTGGTTCACATGTTAGAAAGACATCACATTGAAGGAAATCCTGCAGGAGCAATCGCAGCCAATCTTCAGGCAGCGTATGACGAATACTGCTAAAATCCATCAAACCTCTAAAAATAAAACCGTTACAAATTTTGTAGCGGTTTTTTGTTGAAATCGTGCGTAGGGAAATTCAATTATTATTATATTTGTCGTAATGGCAACCAAAGCACTTTTTAACACCGTGGTTAACTGGTTTATTCGTCAGAGGATAGATCAGATTCAGAATTTCATGAAGTATCCCGTGGAAACCCAAAAAGGAATACTTTTTTCTCAGTTATTTCATGCAGAAGATACGGAGTATGGGAAGAAATATGGCTTTAATTCCATTTCCAGCTATCAGGATTTTAAGAATAAAATTCCGGTAGTATGCTATGAAGATATTGAGCCTTATATTGAAAAAGCAAGACAGGGACAAAAAGATATAAGCTGGCCCGGATATATTAAGCATTTTGCAAAATCTTCCGGAACTACCAATGCAAAAAGCAAATACATCCCCATTTCTTCCGAAAGTCTGGAATACTGTCATCTGAAAGCAGGAAAAGACATGGTTTCCATCTACGCAAACAACCATCCAGAAAATCAGCTTTTTACCAATAAAAATTTACGTTTAGGCGGAAGTTCAGAATTATATGCAGATTTCAATACAAAATTTGGAGATCTCTCTGCAATCTTAATAGACAATCTTCCGTTTTGGGTAGAAATTACCACCACTCCGAGTAAAAAAGTTTCTTTAATGGGAGAATGGGAAAGCAAACTGAAAGCGATTGTTGCGGAAGTTAAAAATGAAGATGTTGGAAGTATTTTAGGTGTTCCCAGTTGGATGATGGTACTTTTACAAAGAGTTTTAAAGGAAACCAGCGTTAACAGTGTATCTGAACTCTGGCCCAATCTTGAAGTATTTTTTCATGGTGGAATTAGCTTTAAACCATACAAAGAACAGTACAAACCGATTATCGGGAAAAATATTAATTATTACGAAATTTATAATGCCTCAGAAGGCTTTTTTGGAATTCAGGACCGATCGAACAGTGACGAAATGCTTCTGATGCTTGATTATGGAATTTTCTATGAGTTTATTCCGATGGATCAGTTCAGTCATTCCAATCCAAAAGTTGTTTCTCTTGAAGATGTTGAAATAGGGAAAAACTACGCAATGGTGATTACCACCAATGGCGGACTTTGGCGATATTTAATTGGAGATACGGTAATTTTCACGTCTTTAGATCCTTTCAGAATAAAAATTACAGGCAGAACCAAGCATTATATTAATGCTTTTGGGGAGGAACTCATGATTACCAATGTGGAATCTGCACTTACAAAAGCATGTAAAGAAACAGATTCTTCGGTAACCGATTTTACAGGAGCTCCTATTTTTATGAAAGAAAATGAAAGCGGTGCTCACGAATGGATTTTCGAATTCAGCAAAGCACCGGAAAATCTTGAACATTTTACCGATATTTTCGATCGCCATTTAAAATCGATCAATTCCGATTACGAAGCTAAAAGATACAATAATATTACCCTTAGAAAACCGGTTGTACACGTAGCAAAACCCAATTTATTCTATTCCTGGCTAGAATCTAAAGGAAAACTGGGCGGACAAAACAAGGTTCCCAGACTCAGCAACGACAGAGAATATATTGACCCTCTTTTAGAATTGAATCAGCTGTAAAACTAAATCTCTTTCAGGAAATTAAAATAAGCTTTCTGCGTATCTGCATTGGTTTTCCCCTGTGTATTTACCTCTAATATTTTAGGCTTGGTATCGGGTTTAAAAAAGTTAGCCAAAACACGATCTAATGTACCGTCATCCTCCACTCTCACATAAGAAAACCCAAAATGTTTCGCTAAAAATTCGGCATTTTTATGATGTTTTGTCGATATAAATTCGTCAACCGTATTAGAATTGGCATTTCCTGGTCCAGGAATAATTTTAAAAATATTTCCTTCCCCGTTATTAAATATGATAATTCTTGTAAATGGCGGAATATATTGGTTCCAAAGCCCGTTAATATCATAAAAGAAACTCAAATCTCCGGTAACCAATAAAGTAGGATTCTGGTTTTTAATAGCAAAACCCATTGCGGTAGAAGTAGAGCCATCTATCCCACTTGTACCTCTGTTGCAATAAATTTTCCTTTTCCCGAAATCGAACAGCTGAGCATAACGAATCGCTGAACTGTTACTGAAATGAATATTATAATTTTCAGGAACACTCTCCGAAACTCTCGAGAAAAAGTAAAAATCCGAAAACTCTATTAAATTAAGAAAATCCTGATGTTTTTTATCTTTTTTATCTCTTAAAACATCCCAGAGATTGTAATAAGGACGAGGTTCGAGCGTAATAAAATTTAACAGTTTCGAAAAGAAAAGTTCAGGTTTTACTTCAATTTTATGGGTTAAACAGAAATAGGTATCCGGTTGCCAAATTTCGTCCAAATGCCAATGCTGTTTAGGTTTTGCAGCTCTCAAAAACTGTTTAACTTTTTTCGAAACTACATTTTGTCCTACTGTAATCAACAAATCCGGAGCATAAGTCTTAAAATCCTGTTCTGTAAAGCCAAAGATATAACGGTCTATATGTCTGAAGAATTTCTCATGATAAAGATTAGAATTGGCTTCCGACAAAACCACCACCGAATGGTTTTTTACTAATTGAGTTAACAAATTTTCCAGTTCCGGACTGTAATCTTTTGTTCCCACTAAAATCATGATGCGCTGCGAAGTATTCCATTCTGCAATAAGGCTGGAAGGAACTTCGTATTCTTTCTGTTTAATCGTTTTTTCTACCACAGGAAAAGTAGGAAGTTCCGAAACCAATTCATACAAAGGTTCTTCTAAAGGAATATTAATATGAACCGGACCTTTCTTTTCGAAGCACAGTTCTATCGCTTTTTTTATAATTTCTGAATTAATATCTTCCGCATTGTCTTTAGAATCTTCCAAAAGCTGAAAATCCCCATAAGAATGCTGCTGAAAAAGATGATTTTGGCGAATAGTCTGCCCATCAAACAAATCAACATAATCTGTTGGTCTGTCTGCCGTTAAAACAAGCAAAGGAATGTTAGAATAAAAAGCTTCCGTAATTGCAGGATAATAATTTGCTGCCGCAGAACCGCTTGTACAAGTAATTGCTACTGGTTTTTTTTCACTCATCGCCATCCCAAGAGCTACAAAAGCTGCACTTCTCTCATCTACAATACTGTAACAGTTAAAATCATCCATTTCAGAAAAATGAATTGCCAAAGGAGCATTTCTGGATCCCGGGGAAATAACAACGTCTAGAATATTATACTGCTGAAGAAGATTGGCAAGCACCTGAATACTTCTCTTGGAAGAATATTTTTTCATAAGGCAAAATTAGTTTACAAATTTATAACTTTAAAATAGTTAAACAAATGTATGATGATTTCACATGTCAAATCAATTACAATAATCTTAGACCATAAAGTAAAACTATCAAAAAGTATTTTTTATTTTGATTTGTTTTTGTATTATTGTGATAATAAAGTTGCATGATTGAAAAAAATATCTAGAGTTGTTACAAAAGGGGTGACACCCCAATGTCGAATACTAAATATGACATCAAATAAAATTTAGTTGAGAACATTATGAGTGTATTCTGAAAATCATAAGAGTAAGAATTAATAACACCAGTAAATGAAATTTATAATCTAAAAAATTAATTAACAAATTAACTTTAAAGTTTTAAATATGAAAAAAATTCAATTTTACACAACCTTATTTTACTTATCACATTTTTATTATTTTTATCATGTAATAATGATCTACATTCGGATGAATCAATTCAAAATATTGAGACCCTGAATTTACAATCAAGAGATGGTCAAATTTATGAAGATCACGAAATTTTTAATACTGAAAATTTTGATTTTTTTGGGAAAGAGCATAATAATGCATTAGACTATGCCCTACCCCAAATTGATGCTAAAGAAAATTTAGCCTATAACAACATTGAAATTCATACAAATCACTACTTTGATTATATCTATGAGCCTACATCACAATTTAGAAATGATGTAAAAGATAAATCTTATAAATATATTTATGAAGAAAATAAGAACAATCCAAATTTATCTTTAGTAGCTTCATTCAGGTTAAAAAATGGTATAGCTTATCCTCAGATAGAGTCTTACCTTTCTTCTTTAGATGAGGTTTTGAATTCATCTTTACCATTCGAAGAAAAGGTAAACTTAATAAGAAGTTTGGATTCTAACATTAGTAGGGATACTAATTTAATTGATGAAGACAAAACATTTTTATTACTTACTAATAGTGTAGCAAGAAATTCAGTAGCATACTGGAATACATCCCTTTCTGATAGATGGAGAGACTTAATAGATGTTCAAATTGGAAATAATCCTGAAGTTTCAGTTGAGACATATGATATTAATTGGAGCTTTGTTGCAAAAGCTGATATTGTTGGTTTCATAAGAGAATTTGGAAGAGGAGCTCTCACAGGATCTATTAGGGGAGCTATAATAGGAGCTCTCTCGTCTGGTGGCACGGGAGCAATTCCTGGGGCAATTATTGGCGCACTTGGCTGGGGTGCAGCTTCTGGAGCCAGAGGTGCTGCAATTGCATCAGGAGCAGCAGCAGTTGCAAGTTTTCTAATAGATTAACTAATACTTTAAGATTATATGAAATATAGAAATTTAGAACAAGCATAAAAATAGGGAAGTACGCTTTTATTCCGTCGCAGTTTCAATTGTTTTTCAGGGATGGAATTATTCAGTTGACGGAGAAAGAATCGGAGCTGTTGTTTTTACTGTCGCAAAACAATCAGAAAATCATTAGTCGAAAAGAGATTTTGGAAGCACTTTGGGGCGAAAATGATTACTTTTTAGGGAGAAGTTTAGACGTTTTTATGACGAGATTGCGCAAGTATTTTCTGCACGATGACAGAATCAGATTTGAGTCCGTGCGAGGAATTGTATTTAGGGTGAATTTTCCGGAATAGAATTTGATTTTTTTTGAAATTTATGTCGCCACTTCTAATAACGGGAATACAAATTCAAAGGGTTTTTATTTTAAATTATTGATTTTTGAGATTTATTTTTTTTATTGCTGACTGCTAATTTTTGATATATTTGAAAGCTTCGTCTATATATAGACCTCAAAATATAGTCTCCAAGTGCATTCTCAGTTTAAAATATTTTATGCTGAATACAAGCATCAGATTTTCTTCTTCGTGAAAAAGTATATTCACGGACAGGACGATATTGAAGATGTGGTTCAGGATATTTTCGTTCATCTTTGGAAGCACAGGGATCAACTGGATAAGAATAAGGAAGCCATTATTTTTAAAACTGCAAAGCAGGAAGTTGCCAATTTTTACAGACGAAATAAGTTGTCATTCTCAGATTTCAAAGAAGAAACGCACCTTAGCATTGTGAAAGATAAATATGATGAGGATGAATTCCGATCCTATTCTGAGCAGGCACAAAAATTACTAAAATTAATTCCTGAAAAAAGTAAGTCATTTTTTCTTAAACATAAAATTGATGGGCTTAGTTATTCTGAAATTGCAAAGGAGAGTAGTATTTCTAAAAATGCTGTAGCCAAGCACGTTAATAAAGTATTGAATATTCTTAAAACAAACATACACCTGTTTTTTTTCATATTGATTTTCATAAAAAAACTTCTTTAAGGTTGACGATTTTGTTAGTTCTGCGTAATTAATCATAAGACCGTTTTAGCAGACCTAAAAAATTAAGTTTACAATGAAGAAATCAATTTTTATTCTATTCCTTGCAGCAACTTTTTTGTATCAAGGGCAAACCACAAAAGAAGAAATTCTATCCAATATAAATCAGACCGGCGGCGGATATTATGCTTACCCAACTCCGACAAAAAAATTGACAGCCGTTCCCGCTGGCTATCAGCCGTTTTATATCAGCCATTATGGAAGACACGGCTCAAGATGGCTTATCAGTGACAAAGATTTTTCCGGTGTCATGGACATTCTAAAAAAGGTCAATGATCACAACGCCCTCACAGAAAATGGAAAATCAGCGCTACAGCGACTGGAGTCGATTTGGAAAATGGCAGAAGGTCACAATGGAGATCTTACTGAATTAGGAGCTCGACAACACAAACAGATCTCTGAGCGGATGTTCAGAAATAACCCGGAAGTTTTCGGAGATAAAGCTATTGTGACAGCAAAATCCACTGTTGTTCCCAGATGTATCATCAGTATGGCTTATTTTACCAATGAACTGACAGCTAATAATCCCAAACTAAACATCAGCATAGAATCTTCCGATAAATATATGGCCTATCTGAATCATCATACTAAGGAATCAATAGATATAGTAAATCAGGTTAACGCGTGGCAGGAAGAAAAGAAAAAACTTAAAAAAGAAGCGTTGCATTCCGATAGATTTACCAAAAATATCTTTAATAATGATAATTACGTTTTCCAAAATGTAAATCCTGAAAAAGTAATGGAGTCATTGTATTGGATTGCCAGCGATATGCAGAATTTGGAAACAGATATATCTTTCTACGACCTTTTTACAAAAGATGAATTATTTAATATCTACCAATCGGCAAATTATAATACCTACATTAAGGATGGTCCCTCTCCGTTAACAAAAGGATTGGTGATAAACAACGCAATCCCTTTAGTGAAAAATATTCTAGAAGAGGCTGATGATTATATCCGTAACAACAAAAGCGGAGCGTCGCTCAGGTTCGGACACGACGGCAATATTGCGCCATTATTAGCTTTTATGAAAGTAGACGGATTGGACAAGGCGGAAGTTAATCCAAAAGAGGTCTATAAAGTCTGGAATACATTTCAGGCCGCTCCAATGGCTGCCAACCTTCAGATGATTTTTTATAAAAACAAAAAAAATGACGTTTTGGTCAAGGTTCTCCTGAATGAAAACGAGGTCAATATCCCGATTAATACCAAAAGTTATCCGTATTACCAATGGATTGATGTAAGAAAATATCTTGACGATCTTACCCACACAAATTAATTTGCCTTTTTTGGGTTAAAAACTTATACTCGGTAGTTTCTTCAATTTCCTTGGAGCTATTTTATTAACTATATTTTTTTTAAAAGTTGCTCCCGATATAGCTTTTATTGCACCTCTTTTCTTTCTTGGATACTTCGGTAAAAAAAAGTATAGTGAAATCAGCTTAAGGAAACTTAAAAATGAAATAAAAAATTTGAAACAAAATTCGATTAAATAAATAGGATTTAAGTTTCCTATCTATGAACATAACCACAAAAGAAATCTTTTGTGGTTATATATTTAATTCTAAAATGATTTAATTCAAAAATAATGTAAATTAGCCCCACGTAAAATTTCTATAAAATGGATAAAATACCTAGTGTAGACCTGCGTGATTTCCTTTCGGACAACCCGGAACGCAAACAGAAATTTGTAAATGAAATCGGAAAAGCTTACGAAGAAATTGGTTTTGTTGCCTTAAAAGGACATTTCCTAGACGAAAAACTCGTAGACAATCTTTATGGAGAAGTTAAAAACTTCTTCGAACTCCCAACAGAAACAAAACAAAAGTACGAGATCCCCGGAATTGGAGGACAAAGAGGCTATGTCGGTTTCGGAAAAGAAACGGCAAAAGGCTTTAAAAAAGGAGATTTGAAAGAATTTTGGCATTTCGGACAGTATGTTTCGGATGATTCCAAATACAAAAGCGAATATCCAGACAATGTTATGGTTGATGAACTTCCAAAATTCAACGAAGTAGGTAAAGAAACTTACCAAATGCTTGAAAAGACAGGAAAATATGTTTTGAGAGCTTTAGCTTTATATCTTGGTCTTGATGAGTTTTATTTTGATGATAAAATTGCCGAAGGAAACTCTATTCTAAGACCTATTCATTACCCGCCAATTACCCAAGAACCAGATGATGCAGTAAGAGCTGCAGCTCATGGAGATATCAACCTTATCACTCTTTTAATGGGTTCTCAAGGAAAAGGGCTTCAGGTTCAAAACCATAAAGGCGAATGGATTGATGCAATTGCAGAACCAGACGAATTAATGATTAATGTTGGGGATATGTTATCTAGACACACCAACAACAAGCTGAAATCTACCATTCACAGAGTGGTAAATCCGCCACGAGAATTGTGGGGAACTTCTAGATACTCTATTCCTTTCTTTATGCATCCTGTAAGTGAAATGTCGCTAAATGCTTTAGAAAACTGCGTAGATGAAAACAATCCTAAATTGTATGAAGATACCACTGCAGGAGAATTTTTACATGAAAGATTAATCGAATTGGGATTAATAAAAAAATAACAAAAAAACCGGATTTAGTATAGTCATGGTCGGAAGAAATTCCGGCCATTTTTGTGGATCAGTTTCAGAAGTTGGGGAGTAATATTAAAAATTGATATTTTTGTAGAGGATGAAAACAGAAGACCTACTCAAGTTATTATTGCCTGAATACTTAATCGAATACTTCGATGTTATAAAATTTGAAGAGATTGAAGGCTTACTTC